>JBDLJY010000286.1:0-8445 GCA_039714115.1 Pseudomonadota bacterium
TGGGAAATCTTTGAGTCGTTTCCCAATCTGGGTTGTGCTCATCAAGCCAGTCGATAAGTTCTTGATCGGTGGCTGTTAGGTGGTTGTTGTCTAATTTTAGATAGACTGGATTTGGCTTAACAGGTATTAATAGCTCCTTTAATTCTGTTGGGATTTCTCCACGGAGTTCGTTGTCACGTAGTTGGATATAGCTCAATCTGCTCAAGTCACCTAATTCACCTGGAATTGTACCGGTGAGTTGGTTGTACTGTAATTCTAAAGTTTCCAACTTGCTTAAGTTGCTTAATTCACTTGGAATTTCCCCAGTGAGTTGGTTTCGCCACAGTGCGAGAAATTTTAGTTCTTCTAAATTGCCCAATGCTTTTGGGATTGAGCCGGTGAGTTGGTTGTTAGCCAGGGAGAGTCTTTTCAATTTGGTCAATTTGCCCAATTCGTCTGGGATCGATTCAGTGAAATGGTTGTAATCTAGATCGAGCCGCTTCAAATTTGTTAAGTCGCCCAATTCTTTTGGGATATTGCTATCGAGCATATTGTGATCTAGTAAAAGCCACTCTAATTTTTTCAAGTTGCTTAATTCTTTTGGGATTTTGCCATCAAGGATGTTGACACTTAAAGCAAGCCCTGTCAAATTTTTCAAGTTGCCCAATTGTTTTGGGATTTCGCCTTCGAGTTCGTTGTGATCCAAAGCTAGCTCCGTCAAGTTTTTCATCTTGCCCAAATCGGGAATTTTGCCAGTGAGTGAGTTGTAAGACAGATCGAGCTTTTCCAATTTATTCAATTTGTTCAATTTTTTTGGGAATTTGCCGGTGAGTTCGTTGCCAGGCAAAGAGAGTTCTGATACATGTTCACCACTACATGTCACACCATTCCAACTACAAGGCGTATTTGTCTCAAACCACCCCTCGCTATTTTCCCAATTATCTCCATCTGTATTGTCATAGAATGCGACAAGGGCTTGACATTCTTTTTTGGGAATGCTGGTAACTTTTTTGCAGTTAAAAGCTGTGTCATTATCTACGATCATTACTGTCGCTGTATCTGGTGTTCCTGTTTGGGCTCCGCCAGTGGGATTGCCTATGCTGACGATGAATGTTTCATTATCTTCTGATTCATCATCGTTATTGATAGACACTTGAAAATCTTCGCAATCACTGTTATCGCCACCATCCCAAGAACAGGTGCCCGTGGTTTCGGTATAATCAATGCCTGCTTTTGCGGTATCATCGCTGGTGGCGTAGTCTATTGATACTGCTCCGTCACTTTCTCCGGTACGCCTTATTGGGAAAATTACTGACTCAACATTTTCCTTGATTTCATATTCGGCTTCTGAAAATTGTAAAAGAACAGATTCGTTATCAATAATAGTCACTACTGCTGTAGAGGGTTCGCCGATGGTGGCTCCTCCAGTTGCATTGGATAGCATTAGTTTGAATGTTTCATCACCTTCAAAAATGGCATCATCAATGATAGTGACTGTGAATGTCTTGTCACTGGTGTCGCCATTATTCCAGTTTAATGTGCCAATAGTGGGGGTGTAATCGTTTCCTGCTGTTGCTGTACCGTTGTCAGTAACGTACATTACAGAGATGTCTCCTTCTTTACTATTGATTCGTTTGACGGGGATGGTTATTGTTCCACCAGTTTCATTGACATTGTACGTGGCTGAGGAAAATTGCAAGGTGCCTTTTGGTGGTTTTTCGTCATCAATAATAGTCACTACTGCTGTAGAGGGTTCGCCGATGGTGGCTCCTCCAGTTGCATTGGATAGTGTTAGGTTGAAGGTTTCATCTCCTTCAAAAATGGCATCATCAGTAATAGATACTGTGAATGTTTTGTCACTGGTGTCGCCATTATTCCAGTTTAATGTGCCAGCGGTGGGGGTGTAATCGTTCCATGCCATTGCGGTGTCGTCGGAGGATGTGTAAGTTACAGAGATGGCTCCTTCTTTGTCATTGATTCGTTTGACGGTGACGGTTATTGTTCCACCGGTTTCATTGACGTTGTATGTGGCTGAGGAAAATTGCAAGGTGCCTTCTTCGTCATCGTCATCAATAATAGTCACTTCCGCTGTAGCAGGTTCGCCGATAGTAGCTCCTCCAATTGCATTTAGAAGTTTTAACTTGAAGGTTTCTTCATCTTCATTTATGGAGTCGTCCGTTATATTCACGGTGACTATCTGATCATTGCTAGCCTTATCTGTCCATGTTAATATGCCGGCAACTGTAGCATAATCCACTCCTGCTCCAGTCGCTGTCACGTCTTCGGATATGTACATCACAGAGACGTCACCTGCATTACTTTCAACACGGCTTACCGTAATAGATATTGAGCCGTCACTTTCTCCGATACTATCCTTAGCTGAAGAAAATTGTAATGTACCGGCTGTGCAGAGTGTTTGGCTGCTCTCCCAAGTCGGGTTGAGATTCATAAGCCATTGCCTTAGTGTGGCATCATTAGCGGTTAAGTGGTTGTTTTCTAATTGTAATTGAGTAATCGGTGATACAGGCGAAGCCGTCGAATCTATTAAATTAGTCGGAATTTCTCCGCACAATCCGTTGTCATTCAGCAGGAGCGTTTTTAAGCCTGCCAAACTGTTCAATCTATCTGGGAACGAACCTGTGAGTAAGTTTTGAGACAGATTTATCTCAGTTAACGCTATTAAACCACTCAAAGTTGGGATTGTACCAGTGAGTCTGTTGTCAGACAGATTGAGAACATTTAACGTCCCAGATGGCAAATTACTTGGGATTGAGCCGGTGAGTTTGTTGTCAGACAGATTGAGCTTTGTCAATTTGCTCAAGTTGCCTAATTCACTTGGGATTGTGCCGGTGAGTTGGTTGGAAGACAGATAGAGCCTTGTCAATTTGCTCAAGTTGCCTAATTCACTTGGGATTGTGCCGGTGAGCTGGTTGGAATGCAGATAGAGATATTCCAAATAGCTCAGATTGCCTAATTCACTTGGGATTGTGCCGGTGAGTTGGTTGGAATGCAGATAGAGCTCCGATACATGTCCACTGGTACAACTCACTCGCTCCCAACTACAAGGCGTATTTGTCTCAAGCCACTCGCTGTTATATTTCCAACCATCGCCGTTCGTACTATTATATAAGGCAACAAGTGCCTCACACTCCGTCGATGGGATTTGCGTGACAGCCGAACAGTCAGTGGCAGCTTGCACTAAAGTGGGCAGTGTTAATATTAGGCTATAACATAATTTGTGGAGTTTTTTTAACATGGTAAATTCCTTAGTCGTAAAAACCTGCTGCCATTATGTCATTAAAAAAAAATCAAGTCTAGTTGCTCGCCCAAAATAAATTAAATTTTGGACTCCTTAAAACCTAGTACAGGAATCTAACGGATAGACTCAACACAACCAACATCCCAATCCCCTCAGTCCGTACCTTAGGAAAGATTTCACTAGAGAGCATTTACATTTGTTGACACCCAATGAACGTCTCAATGGGATTCCTGTCAATGAGGTGTTTAAACAATTTTCGCCAGAGGAGATTGAAGAATTTATCGTCTACACACCTTAATGCAGCTTGAATTTGACCGCTCCGCAAACCTCAAACAATTACAAGGATTCTATTTAAGAAGGGATAAACCCTATTTTCGTTATTACTTATCCATTCTTAAATACAATCCGTGTAAATGACAGCGGAGGAGCAGGTTGCAAACCATATCCATCGTCCGGCACAAGGCACAGGATATTGACTTATATGGTCAAAGTACCTATCATTGGGATTTTATTATATGTATCATTAGCAAAAGTCTGTGATATAATCTATTTTTTTTAGGCGCGATTAAGGGAGATTAAAAATGAGTTCTCGCTCTCAAGCTAAGCCGAACAAGGAACAAAGTAGAAAAATTGATTGGCATCGTATCTTAGGAATAACTATAACCGATTTGTTTACTAATTCTAACTATGATGTTGATTTGGAAAAAGAGTTAACTCTCAAGAAACAGTACTTGGATATAGTGATTATAAAAAAAGGTTCTGGGAATCCGATTGATAATTTACCTGATGGTTTGGAAAACCTAGCCCAATACAATTTGTTAACGTATAAGTCTTTGCGAGAACCATTAAATGTTTGGGCAATTGAAGAATTAATTGGACATTACGTCAATTATAGAAAACAAATAAGTCCGTCTTTAGATGACTTATTACCCGTTTCTGATTTTAAATTGTTTGCCCTGAGTACAAGTTATCCACATAAATTGGGTCATTCTATTAAAATCAATAAAATCAAAGACGGTGTTTATGATCTTAAATTAGGGCTTCATCCAATACGGCTTATTGTCACCCGTCGAGTACCTAAATCTAAGCAGAATGCAATCTGGAATTTATTTAGTGGGCAAGGCGATAAGTTTGTTTATGGAAACAAGCATTATAATTGGCATTGTCAGGATGAACGAGCTGCCTTAAATCAGTTGTATGAATTATACCAATTAGAGGGGGTAAAAATGCCTTACACTTGGAAAGATCTTAGGAAAGATTTCACTAGAGAGCATTTACATTTGTTGACACCCAATGAACGTCTCAATGGGATTTCTGTCAATGAACGTCTCAATGGGATTCCTGTCAATGAACGTCTCAATGGGATTCCTGTCAATGAACGTCTCAATGGGATTCCTGTCAATGAGGTGTTTAAACAATTTTCGCCAGAGGAGATTGAAGAATACTTGTCCAAACTCAAGCGGAAATGACAGAATGCAAGTTCTCTACGATCCGACTTCGTTTCACAGATGGTGTGTAGACTATTTATCGTCTACACACCTTAATGCAGCTTGAATTTGACCGCTCCGCAAACCTCAAACAACTACAAGGATTCTATTTAAGAAGGGATAAACCAAACCCTATTTTCGTTATTACTTATCCATTCTTAAATACAATCCGTGTAGTTATTAAATAATAACGGAGCGTAGCTATCTCAAAACTAAACGGACAATCTCAACATAATCAACGCTCGAAATCCCGCCATGAAGTAAATCCCTGTACTCAGGTTTTAATAACAAACCCTAGTACAGGGATTGGCACGGAGATAATGACCCCAGCCAAGATAAATCTTGGACTCCTTGCTCCTTAAAGTACAAATTTCTTAAAATCTCAAAAAAAATATTACCACCAATAGGATTCAAGCCTATAACCAATCAATTGAGCTATAAGGGCTTAAATCTTTATTTGGGGTGCCGGTAGAGTACTTACATTTTGTATATTCTACCGCCCCTAGACATATACTTTTAATTAAAAAGTATCAGGTTTAACTATCCCACGCATTGCCGCCATAAAACCTTGTTGCAATTGCGTCTTGCCAATATCCACAAGTCCTATTGCCTTTTTAATTTTCATCATAACAGCAATTGTTTTTGGATGGGCTTTGCAACACAGTCGTTTTCGCCCCATAGCGATAAGCGCGGCGGCATTCATAAACATCGCGTGGTCAACCGGTGTTAATCGTGTCGGTATCTCGCCTTTACCCGCAGGACGATCATCACGCCGAGAGAGCACAAAATGTTCCACACCGATTTTGTGGCGCACTAAATGGACACTCACAAACGTAGGTATGTTCAACATCTCAATCCAAAATATCTGAGTCCTGCACGGTAGTTGTAGCTTTATTCATAATATTGCCTTGGTGGCACGAAAACTTTCACGGTTGTCACATTTTGGTGCAACAATAGTGTAGCCCCCGTGTTTATTGGTTTAGAACGTTGTTTTTGGATTTTATGTGGCACATTTATTTCTTCGGTTGTCACTACAGTAATATAGGTATATATAATAATATATATATATATATATACTTATATATTATATACTTACAGTACTATTGCATTTTTTCGTTCTATCGGTTGACACGCTTGGCACGTATAAAACATACCAATAACTATTTTTGGGTATATTTACCCTATCCTATTGATACATATAATAAAATCGAAATTTTACAGTTGGCGCATTCCTATGCAATCCGTTGATATATATAAGGAAATCGAAATTTTACATAATCCATTCTCTCATTTTTCCTTATTTCTTTTTTATATAGGTGGGGGATATTGCGTGACAACCGTTCCAACCGTCTTTATCGTGTTGATTTGTATGACAAAATCGAAATTTTGCATACGTGCCACTGGTTGACAAGCGTGTGTCAATCGGTTTTTGCGTGTGCCAATCGAAATTTTGCAGCGGTTGGCACGCGGGGATTTACAGCCATTGTTGGGTGATTTTATGTCGTTGGCAGCCAGCCATCGGCATCTGATTTTAGTAGATTTCAAAATCGAAATTTTGCAGGATTTGGTGTATTTGCCACCATTTAATTGATTTTAAAAGAGAAAACGAAATTTTGCAGAGGTTGGCACATTGAGATTTGCCGCTATTGGTGTTGGGGATTTTATGTTGTGGGCGTGCAAGCCGCTAGCATCCAATTGATTTTAAGGCCAAAATCGAAATTTTGCAGCGGTTGGCACGCGGGGATTTACAGCCATTGTTGGGTGATTTTATGTCGTTGGCAGCCAGCCATCGGCATCTGATTTTAGTAGATTTCAAAATCGAAATTTTGCAGGATTTGGTGTATTTGCCACCATTTAATTGATTTTAAAAGAGAAAACGAAATTTTGCAGAGGTTGGCACATTGAGATTTGCCGCTATTGGTGTTGGGGATTTTATGTTGTGGGCGTGCAAGCCGCTAGCATCCAATTGATTTTAAGGCCAAAATCGAAATTTTGCAGCGGTTGGCACGCGGGGATTTGTGTGAAGTACTAGACGCGAGACGGTAAACCTGAGTATTCAGCCACTTGTCTTAAGAAGATGTCGCGGTCGTACTTTAATGTGGTGGTGGGATTGCTCTCAGATTTAAAGTCAGAGAGCAGAATAGAGATGTTATCCCATGCCTGCTCAGATATTTCATCTATACTTTCGAGTCTCGCAAGTACTTGCTCAAGAGTTTGGCAAGATTGGTCATTCCAGATGCCAAGTAATTTTTCTCTCAGTTCAGGTTGTGGGTTAGGTTGAGGGTTTGCCATAGGCACCTCAGTTTCAGCAGGTTTAACTGCCTTTTGGTGATCGTTTGTGATTGCGGGATTCACGATAATGATGTTGCTAGGTGTCCCGCCCCGCTTAGGTTGATGCTGCTCGATCTTGATGTAGCCAAATTCATGAAGTAATTCGAGCGCATCATCAAAGTATTGATTGTCCATTTTAGCACGGGACAATCTTTTTATACTGCGTTCTGTAGCCCCGTCTTTCCACTTGCCACTTTTGTACTTTTGGATGAGTTTCTCTGCCAGTAATGCACTAGGACTAGCTTCACACGGCGAATCCAATAGCATACTACGAGCGTGCGTCTCCAAAAAATCACACCATCGGATTCCTAACTCTAGGCTTTCTAAACTCACTCGCGGTAGCAGTTTTCCGTCGCGCATATTTTCCAGATTAAACTCCTCGTTTGAGATAGTTTCAAATACGAGGGCAAGGCTTGGTAACAATGACCGGTACTTTGATATATGGCTTGTGAGTATTGAGGGCATGGTATTCGCACGTATTCGTCGCTCCAGATTCTCAAGCCAAGCGTTAAATCTGGGTTGTGCGTCATCTGAGAATGCAGTAATAACGGGATCACCGTGCATGGGCAAATATAACAATCTATCAATAGTCTTATCGAACATCGCTTTGCCATCATAATCAGGTGCAACGTCGATTAACTTGTAATCGGCTTTTGGTACAGAATTGACTAACAGTTGGAATCGTTGAATGAAACCATCATCAGCCTTTCCGGTAGAGGTGTTTGCGATGTATTGCGCCAAGATGTTAGGCTGGATGCCGCCAAAAATCGTAAGACATAACCCCTCAACATCAACATTTTCTCGTGAGAGCCTCATCATCGAATATTGACCGTTTCCGTTCCAGCCCTCTAGGAAAAACTGTCTTTGGCCTTCGCGTCCTTGTTTTCCCATTTCAGCGATTAGTCCGCTCAATTCGTCTCGATATAGGAGCAATCCTTGCGGGTTGGTTAAATGCGCTAGATGTATAGCCTCCATTGTTGCATCGTTCACGCTAAGCACTCGTAGTGCGGGCTCAGTCGGTTTTTCACCCCTGGTTGTTTTAGGCTGGAGTTTCCATTGCTGTAATTCTTTTTTGTGCTGTTTTAGAGCCTCATTGTATTCATCCTTGAGGTGTTTTTGAAAACGAGCGATGGGCTCAAACATAGGGGTAAGAGCGGGCGATTTTTGCACCCCTGGTTGTCCGACAATGGCACCCCAAATGTTTGGGATCACGCGCCACTCTACGTCGTATTTTTTTGGATGTATTGCCACCCTTCTGGCAATGATTGCGCTGACAAACGAGATTAGGGCTACGCTTGGGTATGTCGGGTATATCCACATTCGCTTTGCCACGTCGTTGACCCATTGGCTTACGTTTTTGGGCAACATGTCCTCGGTGACCTCAGCAAT
>JBDLJY010000287.1:0-8427 GCA_039714115.1 Pseudomonadota bacterium
TTCAGCGTATTATCTCCACCCGACAAGGCGAGTTTGCCATCGGGGCTGAACGCCACGGCTAAAACCCCTGAGGAATGTCCGGTCAAGGAACGAATCTCGCGCCCACTTGATACCTCCCACAGTTTCAGCGTATTATCAGAAGAACCCGACAAGGCGAGTTTGCCATCGGGGCTGAATGCCACGGCGTTTACATCAGAGGAATGTCCCAATTGAACAAAGACTTCAGGCTTTGTGCTTGGGAGAGCTGGGAATTTGGCTTTGACTGCGGTCACCTTGCGTAAACCCGGCTGATACCGTTGTGCTTTCTTGTGCTGTCCACGACTTAAGGCTTTGTTTATCCAATAGTTATAACGCGCTTCAATTTTAACTAAACCTCGCCAAGCTTCGCTATTCGTCGGGTCTTTTTTTAAGACGGCTTCGTAACACGGCAAAGCTGTCCCGCCTTTGCCGGTGGTTAAACGGTTGGCTTTAAAATGGGTTTCGCACTCCGCTAACTTTTGCGATAAATCGAAAGCATGGGCGGGCATGATAAAAAAAATTAAACTTAATATTAGGGGGATAGTTTGCATAGTTTAATGCTCTTGGTAAATTATTATGTGTGTGTGAGCCTTATCATAAATGAATAATTGTAACATAACGATAGCCAATTTACAGGGATAAGTCAAAATCAATAACTACAAGGATTATATTTAAGAAGGGATAAGTCAAAACCCTTAACTACAAGGATTGCATTTAAGAAGGGATAAGTCAAAACCTAACCAAAGCTGGGTTTTTGTTTTGATTTATCCTTTTTTAAATACAATCCGTGTAGTTATTGCGGTTTTGACTTGAATGCTCTTCGTAATTTATTATGTGTGTGTGTGAGCCTTATCATAAATTGATTGAGCCAATGTTATAAGTAGCTCAACAAAAATATTTTAACATTTATAGAAATCCTATTTTTTTAAAAAATCGGATTTCTTTGAAAGTTTTAAATGTTAAAATACTTTTGTTGAGCTACTTAGTACCGCTAATGTTCAACAACGAATAATAATAAATAATAACATAACGACAGCCAATTTACAGGGATTAGTCAAAACCTTTTGCTCAAATGAACTCTCGGCGAATGATTTATCCCTGCTAAAAACTATTGGCTGTCGTTTCTTGGTTGATAAATCGTCAAAACATCGGAATTCTTAGTGCTGAATTTGGCTGATGTTATGGTTCGAGCATTTTCAACTGTTTACAATCCAAGCCTGAAATACGGTTAAGACGCAAATCATTACTGAACAATGGCACATTTAACGTTAGAGCCGTTGCCACAATAATCGCATCCGGTAATTTAAGTGTGTGCTGACGGCGCAATTGAATAGCCTTTGTTTTAATTGGCTCATCTAAATTCACTAACATCATATGTGCCAAAAAATTCCGAATTTTTTGTTCAGCTTGAGTATCAAGATTAGGATAAGAAAGCAATTCGATTTCGCTGATAACAGAGACAGAATAATCAGCAACGGGCAGCGGCTCTGCTAAGCGTTCGCCCAACAAATACAAAATGATATTCGTATCCAGCAAAAAATGATTCACGACCACTCTCCCCGTATGCGTTTTTGAAACTCAAGCGGATCTTCAGTTAACGATATAGTACCTGCAAAACGATTTAGATCAGTTGGGGATTGAGGCATCGTTTTATCTTTCTGCTCTTGCCACAACAAAATGACTTTGAGAGATTTTTTAATCCAATCCTTGTACTGTTCTGGAATTTTAATCACGCCATCGTCTGATTCATAAGTAAATTCTATAGCTTGCAACATAATTGAATTCTCTTGGTAAATTATTATGTGTGTGTGTGAGCCTTATCATAAACGAATAATTTTAACATAATGAGAGGCAATTTACAGGGATAAGTCAAAATCAATAACTACAAGGATTGTATTTAATAAGGGATAAGTCAAAACCTAATCTGAACTGGATTTTGACTTATCCTCACGATAATGTAATCCGTGTCGTTATTTTTTTGGCCAACTCAAAAAACTTGAAAAATTTCTTGTGGCGTATGGATTGACAACAATCACACTATCCAATTCTTGACCATCTTGTAAATCTTCAGTTAATAGATATCGACATTGTGCCACTTGAGCGGCTGCAACGATTAAGCTATCCCACCACGAGAACAAAAAACGATCTTGTATTATCCACGCTTTTTCAACAACCAGCGTATCTATTGCGATAGGCAGCCACGTCATCAAAGCACGAACATCGGCTGCTTCAATGTCCATACCCGGTTTAAGTTTGCGTGTCACAATCACATAAAACTCATTAAGCACTTGAACACTCAAGTGCCCCTGCTTTGATTGCCACAAAAAATCGATCCATGCGCTCGCCTTTTGTTGTTTGACAGGCTCTGCAACTTAAACGCCTGTAAATCAAAACATTGGCATCAACAAAACTTGCCTCGATCATACAGCTCCTCCCGGGGTGGATAACTTTCTTGAGAATCTTTTAATGGTTTTGCAGGGCGCGACAAATAATCTTGCATAGCGGCAGCATACGCCTCATCCTGTTGTGATGGGGTTGAATGTGTTTCCAGTCGCTGTTTTTTATAGATCAAAAATTCGAGGAATTCCCAAATTTCAGCTAAACTCTCTTTTGGTAACTCCAAAAGAATTTTATAGAGTTCTTGAGGAGTAATGTTTGTTTTCACTGGTAGTAAACCTGTGTCATCAAACCGTGCATCAAGTGTTTTAATCATCATTGTTCACCTTTATCTAACTGCTCCACCACAATTTCGCTGCCCGCCGGGTTTTGACTTATCCGATCAATAATGTAATCCATTTGTTTAGCTTCGCTTACTTCGTTGCGGGAAATCCGCTCCGCGCAATGAGCGAAACAACGCTTTAAATGTAATCCATTTTAGTCGAATTCTCTTGGTAAATTATTATGTGTGTGTGTGAGCCTTATCATAAATTGATTGAGCCAATGTTATTGTACAGCTCATGTTCAACAAGGAATAATTTTAATATAACGATAGCCAATTTACAGGGATAAGTCAAAATCAATAACTACAAGGATTACATTATCGATCGGATAAGTCAAAACATAATCGGAGCTGGGTTTTGGTTTATCCGAGCGATCCTATAATTTGTAGTTATTGCGGTTTTGACTTATCCATTCTTAAATGTAATCCGTGTAGTTATTGCGGTTTTGACTTATCCATTCTTAAATGTAATCTGTGTAGTTATTGCGGTTTTTGTTTATCCATTCTTAAATGTAATCCGTGTAGTTATTGCGGTTTTTGTTTATCCATTCTTAAATGTAATCCCTGTCGTTCAAATCACCGCATGGGCGGGCATGATTATTTAGATCAGTTGGGGATTGAGGCATCGTTTTTTCTCTCTGCTCTAACAAAATGACTTTGACAGATTTTTGAAACCAATCCTTGTACTGTTCTGGAATTTTAATCACGCCATCGTGTGATTCACAAGTAAATTCTACAGCTTGCAGCATAATTGAATGCTCTTGGTAATTTATTATGTGTGTGTGTGAGCCTTATCATAAATTGATTGAGCCAATGTTATTGTACAGCTCATGTTCAACAACGAATAATTTTAACATAACGATAGCCAATTTTTTAACAGGGATAAGTTAAGTCAAAATCGAGACGATCAGAATAAAGGCTCAGGAGTCCAAACTTTAGTTTGGGCGTCTCGTCCAAAATAAATTTTGGACTCCGTTAGCGCTCATCGTTATACACAAGTTTTTTTTTAAGGTTGAAAAAAATCCTATTTTTTCAAAAAATAGGATTTTTAAGCCAGTGTCAAAAAAATAGAAGGCTCAAGTCGGAAAGACACTTGTGTATAACGATGAGCGCGGAGCTTCGGGAACGAGCAAGACTTTGTTTAAGTTTTCTAGTTTTTTTAGATTTACGTGCCATAGATAAACTCAATTTCTTTCATAAGCGGTTGAGCATCAAACTTAGGCGCATTAAAATCACTGGCTGAAAATAATTCAGTTTCTCCGAATTTATTCTTTTCAGTAAACCAGATTTGATCTTTTCTAAAAAGGGAATTATCTAACAACGTTGTCTCATGAGTCGCAAAAATTAATTGGGTATTTTTTGGATTACTTTTTGGGTTATGGAATAATCTAATTAAAAAGCGACATAATTTGGGATGCAAACTATTGTTAAATTCATCAAAAAAAATAACTCCCCCAGTTTCAAACTGCTTTAAAATGAGTCCACCCAGCGCATACAAAATTTGTGTACCTTCAGATTCTTCCGTTAATTCAAATGCTTGAGTCTCTACGGCGATACCCTGAACTTGATGAAATGTTTTGATACCATATTTGTTTTGGGTGATGATATTCTGCTTGATGTCTGCGGATAAGTCGTTTGGTAATTTAAATTCACTTTCATCTCTTTCCCTGATGAGAGTCATTTCTATTTTGGTATCACAGACTTTAATAAGCTGACTTAGTTTTTGAGCTAAACGGCTATCATTGGCATAAATTTCTGACACTTTTTTGCTAAGGCGGGCTATATTATCCATCACATTCCAAAATTCTATCTTTTTAAAATAAGAATAGAGAGAGCCCATTTGCTCATCACCAAGATTATTAGCGGCTTCCGACAAAAAGAGTCTATTCTCAAGCACTTTTTTGGTGACGTTTTTATCAAGAAACCCCTCGCCTAACTCTATCACGGGTGGTTTTCTAGTGAACAGCTTAACTTCAATGCCATTCGGGTAATAAGTAAGCTCTTCGCTTAAAACCTTTTTTTTGTTTAACGAGAATTCGTATTGATATTTGATATTATCATTCCCCAAAAACGCGATTTTAAAAGAGCTTGGTTGAGTGCGAAAAGATTTATCTAATTTAAACGGCTTATAGCATTCGATAGGATCATCTTTTTTCAAATCCGTTGAATTAACAATAAAACGGCAAAATGCTAAAGCTGCGGCAATGAGATTAGTTTTGCCAGAGGCATTAGCTCCATAAATAACGGTCGTTTTCAGCAGGCGCAAATCTTCATTAGCTTGAAAGGTATTATCCATATGAGTCGTATCTAAGTCGGTTTCCATACTCAGGCATTGCTCATCCATCTAAAATAAAATTGGTGACTGAAAATTCAATTAACATGGTTTTCTCACTTTTGTAAAGACGGCGTGCAGATGAAACGTTACGGAGCAGGTTGCAAACCTGCTCCGGCAGGGTAGTAGTTTTGAGTAGGGGCAATCCCTTGTGGTTGCCCTTGGTTATTTTAGTCTGTTTTTCTCAATTTCATCTTCTGAAAAAACTTCCTTGGCGCAATCAGAGCAAAAACCTTGTCTGTAATATTTATCGCCATAATCTTCTACATCATCTTTTACTTCATCGCAATAGGAGCAAATTTTGAATATCGTGCTTATTGTTCTTTTTTCATTGGTTTCTTCAAAGCACTCATTGCTCAGAATTTCAGGAACATTCACATCCGATTTGAATGAACCTTCAATAATATCTACAACGATGGATTGTTGCTCTTCAAAACTTAATGACTGGAACGCCTTGCTTTTTAAATATAAGTGCCCAATCATTGAATTAATAGTATAACTGGTTTGATGATCTGACATAATTTTTCTCTACCTCTGGTGATGAGTTTGGTGGATTGGGGCAGGGATAAATCAAAACCAATAAAGGCTCCTCTTGATAAATCTAAAAAAGTAAATTCTATAGATTGCATAGTTGAATGCTCTTAATCATTTATTTATTATGAAAAATTGATTGAGCCAATGTCAACAAGATTAATCTGAGCCTCATAGTACCGCTAATGTTCAACAACGAATAATAATAACATAACGACAGCCAATTTACAGGGATAAGTCAAAACCTTTTGCTCAAATGAACTCTCGGCGAATGATTTATCCCTGCCGTTTGATTAATCCCTGTAGCTGGTGGGCTCGGTGTGTGAGCCCACAACATGTAATCTACACCGTAAATGGCCGCGGGGTGACCACCACCTCAATGCCATATCGTGCCGCGCCGAGGTGTAGGTGTATGGAAACCGTCAGATATGTTGGCACTATTTGAAAGCATCTACAAAGGCTATCCCATCGGAAGTTTGCTACTTTGGGAATCCGCCGAACAGATAGAAAGTCTGGATAAGTCGCTAAAGCTTAGACTACGAGCCTTAACTTAATGGTATTGACGCTCTGCGTCGCGGATAAAACAATTGGAGAAATAAGATGAACAAATTTTCCATTCAAATTGACCCAATGACTGGGGAAAAATACCTAGAAGTTCCTTTTACGGGACAACAATTAGCAGAACATCCAATCTATAATAAAGGCTCAGCATTCACAGAGTCGGAGCGTGAGCAGCTTGGCTTGAATGGCATTTTTCCAAGGCACAACTCCACCATGGCAGAACAGCTTAGTCGGGTTTATGAAAACTATTCATTGAAACAGACACCCATTGAAAAATTCATCTTCTTACTCGCCCTGCTCGACCGCAATGAGACTTTATTTTACCGTTTAGTTTTGGATCATGCTGAAGAAATGCTCCCAATTGTCTATACCCCAACCGTTGGTCAGGCAGCCAAGACTTATAGCCACATGTTCCGTCGGCCAAGGGGATTGTACATACCCGCTGATCAAATTTCACAAATTGACACAATCTTAGCAAATGCACCGTTTTCCAACATCAAACTCATTGTTGTCACTGACGGCGAACGCATCCTTGGCTTGGGCGATCAAGGCGTTGGAGGCATGGCAATTCCAGTTGGCAAGACCAGCCTTTATGTCGTCGGTGCCGGTATTCATCCCGCCTTATGCTTACCCATCTTGCTCGACATGGGAACCAATAATGAAAAGCTGCTCAAAGATCCACTTTATTTAGGACTCAGACACGAACGATTAACAGGAGATCATTACTACCAAGTCATTGAAGAATTTGTGAAGGCAGTGAAACGCCGTTTTCCGCACGCCTTGCTACAGTGGGAAGATTTTGGCAAACATCATGCTCTACGTTTACTGAACCGTTACCGAGAGCGTATTTGTTCTTTTGATGATGACATTCAGGGCACAGGTGCCGCTACCATTGCGGCTTTGTCAGCGGCGATTTCTGGCAAGAATGAAAAGCTCAAAGATCAGCGCTATGTATTCTTTGGATTTGGACAAGCTGGCTATGGCATTGCAACCATCCTAATGCAGGCCATGATGGAAGAAGGCTTAAGCATGGCAGCCGCAAAGGAACGAATTTATCCTATTGGACACAATGGTTTAGTTTTTGATGACATCAATCCCCATGAATATCAAGAACCCTTTGCCCGCCCGCGTGCGATTACTCAAGATTGGCAAATCCGTCAATCAGTTGACCTATTTGATACTGTACTGAATACCAAGGCAACAGTCCTTATCGGCACATCCGGTGTGACAGGCGCATTTACTGAAGAAGTGCTTTCGCAGATGGCAAAGAATACTGAAAAACCGATTATCTTTGCGCTTTCCAACCCTAATAATAAATGCGAATGTACACCGGAGCAAGCTTTCCAAGCAACCCAGGGGCGTTGTCTGGTTGGTACTGGTAGTCCGTTTCCGCCGGTGACTATGAACAATATTGAACACCCAATTTCACAATGCAACAACATGTACATTTTCCCGGGCGTTGGTTTAGGTGCGATTGTATCCATGACACCGAAAATCACTGACCAAATGTTTGTTGTAGCCTCAAAAGCACTGGCAGCTATGGTACCGCCTGAACTAGCTGCCAAGGGAGTGTTACTTCCTGATATCCGCGAAATTAGAAAAGTTTCTGAGACGGTTGCCTTTGCCGTTGCCAAGGAGGCACGCGATGCCGGCTTGGGGATACGTCTGCCAGATGACAAATTAAGGGCACTCGTGAAATCGGCGATGTGGCAACCGGAGTATTTTTATTATCAGCCACGTCCAAGATAAATCTTGGACTCCTATAAAACAAGGTTGACAAGGTACAATGTTTTGTCGCATTACCCATGGATAAAGGGCTGCCAGAGTGATAGGCGCGTCAAGAATCGTGCCAAGCGTACCCACGTCAAAAAGTGTGCCAGTTTGTGATTGGCGCAAGAAGCGGTAGCTATTTTGAATTGTTTTTGAATCTATTTTTATGGGTGGTATAGTGGCCTTGGGTTCATGTTAAATGCCGCTATAGAAGCTGTCATGCTTCATTGGGAAGCAAAATGAAGTGTAGAGAAGCTAGGATTTATTTTAGCAGAGAAAGCTAGGCAGGACGTGCGATTTCAGCACACGGGGGCTCAAAATATTTTGGGCAAAAAAAAGCCGGCGCATTAATGGGTAAGAGCCCGCGCCGGCAATTTAATTTAACACTAACTTTGAGAGGCATAGCTAAATAACCTATGTATTACATGGTATTAGGTGCCGCGTGTCAAGAAGAATTTAACGATTCGACTTGATGGGAAGTATTTTATCACCGAAC
>JBDLJY010000288.1:0-8411 GCA_039714115.1 Pseudomonadota bacterium
TTGATTCACCATCCGAGATAATTCTTCTACCATATACAGGGGAAGGGAAAGTAGTCTGAATTTTCCAGCGGCTCCGGGCAGGGAAATTGGAATATCACAGTAAGAGGGTTTATCAGCATTAAATCGAACGCCATATTTAAGTTTTTTTTCTTTGATAAAAACATGGAGTGATTTAAGGGTGCCCGTTTTGCCGGCTTTGATTTCTACTGGTATGATTTTTGAGCCATGGTTCAATATATAGTCAATTTATGCCGAAGATTGCCTCTTTTCTCGGCACCAATAAAACAGTTCGGGTTCCTCGTAACAGGGTTTGGTATAAAGAAGGTGTTGACCAATAAATTGTTCACAAAGCGATCCCAAATTTATTAATGTCACTTCGTTAGCTGCATCTATATCGACATAGCTCACGCCACATGCTTTGGTGAGTAATCCGACATCTAAAAATAAAGGCTTTTGCATCTTTTCATTGGTTTGCGCTCTCAGCGGAATACCATTGGCTGCGGTATGATAAACGGGATAGTAAATCCTAGCTAGTTCAAGTAAATGCAAGGCTTTTTTTAAGTCGGCACTTTTTTCATTCGGTTCCAAATTGATATATTTTAATTTTTTGCCGATCTGGAAAGGCAGTTTTTGAAAAACTTTTTGCATCCGAGTATGTTTAAAGCGGCGCCTATATTTACTAAAATCATCCCGATAAGTTAACAAGATTGATTGTTTTATCATGTCAACTTCCAGTAGTGATCCGGTATCGTTATAGATTTGGATAGCTTCAGGCATACCGCCGATGGCAAGGTAAAGTTTGAACATTTTCATTAGTTCATCATGAACCACAACCGGAAATGGTGTACTGGAATGGTATTCTTCAAGGAATTTTCTGAGTTGTCCTTTGCCAATGCCTTCCAAAAATTCTTTGAATTTTAAGGGCCCCAGGTGCATGTATTCAATTCTGCCAACTGGCATTGAAAGTGAATGCTCTTCAAGAATAAATTCGAGTAAGGAGCCGGCGGCAATGATGTGAAGCTGGGGCAATATTTCATAGAAATAACGCAAGGCTGCGAGTACTTGTGGGGCGGCTTGAATTTCATTTAGGAAAATAAGCGTTTTGCCGGGTATCACTTTCTGGGAGGCTTTCAGTTCTAGTAAAGTAATGATCTGCTTTGGCTGTTTTGATTGAAAGCAGGCAATGTAGTCGTCATTCAGTTCTAAGTTGATTTCTAAAAGCTCTAACCGAGATGTTTGGGCAAACTGGCGGACAAGATATGATTTGCCGACTTGCCTTGCTCCACGGATGACTAAGGGTTTTCGTGTCTTTTTGTCCTTCCACTTTCTCAGATAATTTAGTTGCGCTCTTTTCATGCTATTTCCTAAGATTAAAAAATCTTCATTAAGATATACTTTATCTGTAGTTTTGTAAAGGTATATTAAGTCATAAATATAATTTTTGTAAAGTAATCTTGTTGGATACCCTTTGCAAAAACCGGTTTTTTTTGAAGACGGTTGCAGGGTGTGGGAACGAGAAAAGTTATCGCTGAGGGTGTATTTGAGGGTATGACCGATGAGATCATGGCGGATTTGTATGCAGCGTTGATTGAGAGTGTGTGAGATCATGTCGCTAAGCTTTATCAGGAAAATCAACGCCTATTTTGCGCTATTGGGTTAGTGTGAGGGCTCAGTCACGTAGGGGTTCCCACGCAGGCGCATGGGAACCAGAGAAATGAAACAACATCCTTTATTGCAAATTTGCAATTTAAATGAATTTTTTAAAAAAGAAGCTGATGAACGAAATCCATATTATCTAAAATTTGATGAAATTATTTTTGAAAAATTGACAGAACCCAATTAGGTAATACCTATTCCTTATTAGAAACGGAAGCTCTGCTCACTAGGCAAGAAATGGCGGGTACACATAGTTTTATTGAAACGCAAATGATATTAAGTCATAAAGAAGCCTTCAGGTTTATCTTTCATTATCGATAAAACTTTAAACAGCTTGAACCAATCCCCTAAATCCGTTAATCCTTGTACTTGCTTTTTAAGCTGTTTTAACCCCTGCGGGGTATTAGTCTCCCCGCAGGTTTGTCTTAGCTCAAGGTACGCATTTTCCTATACAAAGTCCTTTCACTCACGCCAAGCTTTTTAGCTAAGGTTTTATTATCACCCTCAAAATGTTGTACCACCCATTGTAAATATTGTCGTTCCACTTCACGCAACGGCATCACAACCGGCAAAACGGGCTTGGGCTCTTGCTCGGTTTTCCCCATACATTCTTCAGGTAAATGTTCTGGCAAAATCAAGTCACCCTCAGCTAATAAACTGGCTCGTTCTAAAATATTCCGTAATTCTCGAATATTCCCCGGAAATTCATACCTCTGCAACATTTGCAACGCTTGAGGATGCACAGATAAATGGCGTTTAGAACTTATTCGTTGCAGTTGGCTTTCAATTAATAGGGGTAAATCGTCGCGCCGCTCTCGTAAGGCGGGTAATAAAATGGGAAATGCGCCAATGCGATAATATAAATCTTGGCGAAATTCTCCGATGCTAACCATTTTTTTGAGGTGACGATGGGTGGCACAGATTACCCTAAAATCCGCTTGTTGCGGTTCAACGCTGCCAACACGACGATAAATGCCGGTTTCCAGTAAGCGTAATAATTTCACCTGCAAATTTAACGGAATATCTCCGACTTCATCAAGAAATAGTGTGCCACCCTGTGCGGCTTCAACTAAGCCTTGTTTGCGGGTATGCGCTCAGGTAAATGCGCCTTTTTCATGCCCAAACATTTCGCTTTCAAACAAACTCTCTGATAAACCAGAACAATCGACGGGTATAAAATGCCCTTGTGCTTGATTACTGGCGGCGTGTATCGCTTGAGCCACTAATTCTTTACCTGTTCCAGATTCTCCGAGTAGCAAGACGCTCGTTTCACTGGGAGCTACGCGAGAAATCAGTGCCAACATATGGTTAAAAGCTTGACTGCGCCCAACTAAACCTTGGCGCTGTGCTTGTACACTCGCAACTTTGGTACAGCGCATGATTTCAAGCAAGTAAACGATTTCGTTTTTATCATTATATATCGGGAATGTTTGTATATTGACGTGGCTTTCTCCGTGTGACGTATGGTGCATGTGTAGCACATGCTGCGGTTGTTTCGTTTCTAAAGTCGCTTTTAAGGGGCAACTTTCTCCCGCTTGATCACAAGGAACCTTATAGTGATGGGAAACTTCATAGCAATAATGATGTTCTTTACCATAATGGTGCCGATAAGCTGCATTGGTAGCTAAAATGTGGTAGTTAGGGCTGAGTAAGATAGCAGGTTCCTGAAAACATTCTAGTAGGGTTTTGATTTCAGCAGAAATATTCATTTGTTAGTTATCAGTTAAGTTGTTAAACAAGCTAAGTATGTCATATTTTACAGTACAGCTCAACAAAATATGACATTATTGACATAATGCGGCTAATTTGTCTATTATATTGTAGGGGATTATTCAAAAACAATTTATTAAAAAATAATAAGTTAAATATGATTTATTATATTTTGCACATATATTGCCATAGCCTTATATTTTAACTTTGTTTATCGGATATGAGGTTTTTTGAGATTGAATTTATTCATCAAATCGAGACTTTGGCGCAGTTCCTTGGTACGTGAACTTAGCTTAGTTTTACTTATCAAGCTCGTTATTATTTATTTTTTGAAAGTGATGTTTTTTAGCGAGCCAGTCGCTGTCTCATGGAGAGCGCCAGATATCGATCAGGTTTTGTTAGAACCGGAAAAAATAGGCGATAAATCAGCCATAGAATAGAGGAAATTTAATATGTTAGAAAGCGTGGTAGAGCTGTCACGTTTACAATTTGCTATTACGGCAATGTATCACTTTTTATTTGTGCCCTTGACGTTGGGACTGTCCTTTATTATGGCTGTCATGGAATCCGTTTATGTGATGACGAATAAGCAGATTTATAAGGATATGACGCTATTTTGGGGGAAGTTGTTTGCGATTAATTTTGCCCTTGGAGTCACCACTGGGATTACGATGGAATTCCAATTTGGTACCAATTGGGCTTACTATTCGCATTATGTGGGTGACATTTTTGGCGCACCGTTAGCCATTGAAGGGTTGATGGCGTTTTTTCTGGAATCGACTTTTATTGGTTTATTTTTCTTTGGGTGGGATCGGTTGAGCAAACGCCAACATTTGATGGTGACATGGTTAGTCGCGCTTGGCTCGAATCTGTCCGCTTTGTGGATTTTGATTGCCAATGGTTGGATGCAAAACCCAGTTGGGGCTGAATTTAATTATGAAACTATGCGTATGGAGTTGATGAGCTTTACTGAGGTGATTTTTAATCCCGTGGCTCAAGTTAAATTTGTACATACTGTCGCGGCAGGTTATGTCACCGGTTCAATGTTTGTCTTAGGCATCAGTAGCTATTATCTGCTCAAAAGACGCGATCTGGCTTTCGCCAGCCGCTCATTTGCCGTCGCTGCCGGGTTTGGGTTGGCGTCGATATTGTCAGTTATTGTGTTAGGCGATGAAAGTGGTTATGCCGCCGGTGAGGTGCAAAAAACTAAGTTGGCTGCGATTGAGGCAGAATGGGAAACGGAGGTTCCGCCTGCGGCTTTTACCCTCTTTGGTTTTCCGAATGAAGAAACGCAACAGACGGATTATGCGATCAAAATACCTTATATGATGGGGATTATTGCTACCCGTTCATTTGATGAAGAAGTGAAGGGCATTAAGGAGTTGATTGAGGAGAATGAGGCGCGTATTCGTCGTGGCATGGTGGCGTATGGCTTGTTTAAGCAACTGCGTCAACAGCTCAAGGATGGACAAGTCAGTGAACAGACGAGAGCTGAATTTGAAGAATATAAGGATGATTTGGGTTATGGTTTGCTGCTGAAGAGATACACGTCGAAAGTGGTTGATGCTACTGATGAGCAAATTGTCCGCGCTGCTCACGATACGATTCCACAAGTGGCTCCGCTCTTTTGGGCATTTCGGATTATGGTTGGTTGTGGTTTTTTCATGCTGTTTATTTTTGTGATGGCGTTTTATTTCACGGCGAAACGTACTCTTATGGTAAATCGCTGGTTGTTGTGGTTAGCTTTGTTTGGGATACCTTTGCCTTGGATTGCTTGCGAAATGGGCTGGTTTGTCGCGGAATTTGGGCGGCAACCGTGGTCAATTGGTGAAGTGTTGCCGACTTATTTAAGTGTTTCAACTCGTAGTCTCGGTGATTTGTATTTTAGTCTGGCTGGATTTATTGGTTTTTACACGCTGTTGCTGGTTGTGGAACTTTATTTGATGTTTAAGTATGCGCGACTTGGGCCGAGTAGTTTGCATACTGGACGCTATCACTTTGAAAAATAATGATAATGTTTGGTTTAAAGGAGGTAGTGAGTTAAATGTTAATTGATTACGAAACTTTAAAATTGATTTGGTGGATATTTGTCGGCCTATTATTAATAGGTTTTGCGCTGACGGATGGTTTTGATATGGGCATTGGGGTATTACTGCCTTTTTTGGGAAAAAATGATGAGGAACGCCGGGTGATTATCAATTCGATAGGGCAAACTTGGGAAGGTAATCAGGTTTGGTTTATCACCGCTGCGGGAGCTATTTTTGCTGCATGGCCTATTGTCTATGCGGTTGCCTTTTCGGGATTTTATATTGCCTTGTTATTAGCGTTATTTGCGCTATTTTTCCGCCCAGTTGGATTTGATTATCGCAGTAAATTATCTGCTCTCCGTTGGCGAGCTACTTGGGATTGGGGCTTGTTTATTGGTGGCGTGGTGCCAGTGGTGATATTTGGTGTCGCATTTGGTAATTTGCTGCAAGGGGTGCCTTTCCATTTTGATAATGAGTTACGCGCTTATTACACGGGCAGTTTTTGGGGCTTGCTTAATCCGTTTGCGTTATTAGCGGGTGTCGTTAGTTTATCGATGTTAGTGATGCACGGAGCGGTTTATTTACAATTACGTACAGAAGATGCGATTTATGTTCGTAGCCAGAAAGCGGTTAAATTATTTGGGGGATTGTTGATCATCACATTTGCTTTGGCAGGTGTATGGGTAGCAGAGGGAATTGATGGTTTTGAGGTTATCTCTATGCCAGCTCTTGATGCTTTACCCAATCCGTTAGCAAAAAGCGTCGAAATGGTGCCCGGCGCGTGGATGAATCATTACGAGATGAATCCTTGGACAATGTTAATACCGGGGATAGCCTTTGTGGGGGCTTTTCTAACTATTTTATTGTCGCACTTTAACGCGCCAGGAGTGGCTTTTATCAGTAGCAGTGCTACTTTAGTCGGGGTGATTTTAACAGCGGGGGTGTCGATGTTTCCTTTCATTATGCCATCAAGCAGTCAGCCTGATAGTAGCTTAATCGTTTGGGATGACTACGTCTAGTCATCTTACTTTAACTATTATGTTTTGGGCAACGGCTATTTTGTTGCCTTTGGTTGTTTTATATACCAGTTGGGTTTATCGGGTATTGCGTGGGAAGATCACTGTGCAACATATCCGTGAAAATGAATATTCTGCTTACTAGGAGATTTGTATGTGGTATTTCACTTGGATTTTAGGGGTGTTGTTAGCTTGCTCGGTGGGGATTATAAATGCTTTGTGGTTGGAGGCGCACCATTCTTTAGAGGATGAGGTGGAATCATGAAAATTGCTGTAACCAGCCAAAACCGGCGAGAAATTACGGGACACGCGGGGAAGTGTCGCAAATTTTGGATTTACGAGGTTTCTGACAGAGAAGTCGGCGAAAAAAATTTATTGGAATTGCCGAAAGAGCAATCTTTCCATGAAAGTTCTCCTCATGCGCCGCATCCCCTAGATGATATACAAGTTCTCATCAGTGGTGGTATGGGCATGGGGTTGATGCGTCGCCTTGAAGCGAAAGGGGTTGAGGGCATTATTACTTCCGAGACTGAACCAGAACGGGCGGTAGCTGCTTATCTGGCGGGGACTTTGGAACGGTTAGCGCCCCATAGTCATTCTCATGGACATGGATGAGTAGGTACTGGATAATATTATGAAAACTTTCAAAGAATTAATTGATGAGTGCTTAAAAACCGTGAATGAAGTGTCGCCGCAGGATTTAAGAGAGGCGATGGAAAACGAAAAGCAAGCTCCGTTGTTGCTTGATATACGTGAGCTTTATGAATTTGAGGTGTCACATATCAAAAGTTCTAGGAATGTGCCGCGTGGCATTTTAGAGCCCGCTTGTGATTATGGTTATGATGATACGGTGCCTGAACTCGTTGCCGCACGGGACAAAGAAATCGTTGTGATTTGCCGTTCTGGTGGTCGTAGTGCTCTCGCGGCGAAGACGATGCAACAGATGGGTTATCAATCCGTCAAGTCATTAAAAACCGGGGTGAAAGGTTGGAATGATTGTGGGCTGCCTTTACAAAATATTCACGGAGAAGCCGTCGATATTAATAAGGTTGATGCCTTGTTAGCTTCCATCTTACATTGATAGGGTTTTTCCTGCGCGATATGGCATTGATCTGCGCTATCAGGAGGTTTAGGAAACCTCCGTCTCTCACTTATATTTGTGGTTGCCAGCGTGAGGGATTACGCTTGCCTCTTTTTGTCAAATCTGCTTGAGGTGCGAAACGGAGTAACGGAGCGGAGTTCAATGTTTCAAATGATCTCCGCTTTTAAATTCAATATAAAAAGTGACAAGAGCTTGCGATGAATGGTTGTTTTTGTTTGATAAAGGGATATTTAAAAGCTTAGCAAAGAAAACGTTACGGAGCAAGTTGCAAACCTGCTCCGGCAAGGGCGTGGGAACGAGAAAAAGGATTTTGTTATTTGAAGATATCGCCGTGCATATCAGCAAGAAGAATATATTGAGCCTCCACAAACCCTTGTTCTGCTGCTTTTCTAAGCCATATAATAGCTTGAAAATAATCTTGTTCTACGCCGAGTCCAATCATACATAAGAGCAAGATTAGATTGAGCATTTGCTAACCCTTGCTCTGCTGCTTTTCTGTACCATATAATAGCTTGGGAATAATCTTGTTGCACGCCGGTTCCATTCTGATACATAACACCAAGATTATTTTGAGCATTTGCATTCCCTTGTTTTGCAGCTTTTCTAAACCATATAATAGCTTGGGAATAATCTTGTTGTACGCCATATCCTTCAAAATACATGACACCAAGATTATATTGAGCATCCGCAAACCCTTGCTCTGCTGCTTTTTTATACCACATAACAGCTTGAGTATAATCTTGTTGCACGCCGTAGCCATTTTCATACATGATACCAAAATTATATTGAGTTGGCGCATGCCCTTGCTCTGCTGCTTTTCTAAGCCATATAATAGCTTGAGAATAATCTTGTGGCACGCCGTTTCCTTCATAATACATGACGCCAAGATCACATTGAGCT
>JBDLJY010000289.1:0-8392 GCA_039714115.1 Pseudomonadota bacterium
CATTTAAATAAACGCATGTCCGGTGCAATACCTCTCGTTGATGGTAATAAAAAAGGTATTGAAAAAGAAGTTATTCAACTTTATAGAGAATGGGATGCAGAAGTACGTTATTCTTATGATTTAGGAAAAAAGAAAAAACGTCATTACATAAAATTTTATGAATATGCTGATAAAATATTTGAGATTATAAGCAATAATGTTAAGTTTTAGGAGATAATAATGCTGACTGCCTTTGATAGACTGCGGAAACTTGAAAAAAAACTAGCCGAGTTAAAAGAGAAAAACAAGATTCAAGATTACAGATTAATATTAAAATTGAACATGTCAGTCAACTTATATGTTAAGACTGATAATAATATGTCAGAGATTGAATCATTAATTAGTCAGGAAAAGATAGATATTGATGTAGAAACAATAACTGATGCAGAATTTGCGGCAGATGACTATTATTCTTCTCTGTTTGAAAATACCCAGCCGTTTGATTTAGGGCGGGCTGCGTTGTCGTTGTCCAATATTATTGATTATGATGATGATGTTGGTGAACTACAATCCTGTCCGATTGTGTCATTTTATAGTTATAAAGGGGGAGTGGGAAGAACCACTGCATTAGCATTATTTGCGTCATATTATGCTATGCATCATAGTAAAAAAGTTTTTATTATTGATTGTGATTTTGAAGCACCCGGTTTAATAAATTTCTATGGCATCAGTAATGAAGAATTACCCAAAAATGGAATTGTTGAGTATATCAAAGATAAAGAGGCTTGTTCTGAAGTCAATCTTCGTGATGATTATGTCTATGAAATCTCTAAGATTTACTCAGGTGATGGCGAAATTTGTCTGTTACCCGCCGGCAATATTTTTGATGATCTTGACAGATCGGACTATCTTGAGGCATTAGCTCGCCTTGATATTCACAGCACTTCAACGATTGTAGAACAATTCAAAGATGTCATAATAGACATTAACCAAAAATATGAGCCAGATGTCATATTAATTGACTCCCGAACGGGGTTTAATGATATTTTTGGAATTATTGCCAATAAATTGTCTAATACCATCGTAGGATTTTTTGGAAATAACACTCAAAATAAACCGGGGTTACATTTTTTTCTTGATACACTATTACGCAAATCGCGCAATGTGAATCTGATATTAGTCCTTTCTATTATTTCAACTTCTTTTAGTAAAAATTTAAAAGCGTTTGAAAAGGTCATAGAAGAGTACATACAAAACAATATTGGTGATGATTTAGAAAGTTTGCCAGCATTGCCCATACTTAGCCTTCAGAGAAATGCCAGCTTGGAAAAAATTGGCACCGAGGACGAAGATCCTGAAGATTTCGTAACCTTAATTGAACGGAAAATGTTGAGTGATTATCAAGACTTATTTATTGAATTAGAAAAGCAAATATCTAATTTTATTACGCAACAAGATGATCACGCAGCGGTGCCTGACAAAAAAAATGACTTAAAAAAGAGCATTTTACAAAAATTAGAGAGTCATTTTCCGGAACCTTATGCTGAAAATATTGATTTTACAGATGAATTTTTAAATTCAGCCTTTTACTTCAGAAAGTGCATGGAGGATATCTTTAACAACAACAAATTCCTTTTACTCGGTGGAAAAGGCACTGGAAAAACAGCATTCTATCAAGCGCTGAGACAGGAAAATTTTGTCCTTAATTTAGGCAAAAGAGCGCAAAAACAACATATTAAGTACCAAGTCATCAGTATCATTTCTCTGCACGACGATAATGAAAGAAACAAATACATTGATATTGCTGCTAATTTCAATCAAGAAGAGATTGGTGATCCAGAATATTTCTATAGAAGGTTTTGGACTGTATTTATCTGGAATGCGATTAGATTGGATGATGCAAAAACAGGCTTTAAGTCTCAATCTAAACTGGAAGTCAAGCCTATATTTAACGATAACTCTACAGCACAGTTCTTAAAAAAATATATCTTAGAAGAGAAGCTATTTAAAGAAATCGAAGACGAACTCTATGAATTCGACAAATTTTTAAAACAAGATGATCGTTATTGTATGATAATATTTGATCGTCTTGATCAGATCGTTAAACCGGCATTTTGGTCAAAAGCCATTTCTCCACTGATAAAATATTGTCAAACACATCGTTTTAAGAGAATTTTGCCCAAACTTTTTGTCAGAAGAGATTTGTTTAATAAATTAGGGAACTTAACAAATAAAGTCTCCTTAGAAAATCAAGCAATTAGTTTAGAATGGAGCAAAGAGGAACTTTATGCGTTTTTTTTCAAGGTTATCTTTGCTCATTCTAAAAATGATTTTTTTGATTACATAGGACATAAACGGACAGAAATTGAACAGAAGTTAAAGAACAGCCAACTTCCACCGGATGAATATTTACTGCGCCCTTTAGTTGAAGTATTTTTTGGTAAACATGTAAACAGTCATAAAAAATATGGAGAAATGTATGATTGGCTTTATAAGAATTCAATGAATGCTGATCGTACCATTAGCTTACGCCCCTTTTTAGATTTGATAAAATATGCCATAAAAAAACAACCGGAAATTCCAGAATTAAATAATGAGGATTATCCTATTCTTTCACCAAAATGTTTCACGGCTGATGTTAGAGCAAAAGCAGTTAAAAGACATTTTGAAGATCTTGCAAAAGAGGAAGGAAATGAGGCTTTATCCATAATTATAAGTGCTATCAGAGATAATAGAGTGCCTAAAGCATTAAAAATGTCTCCTCTAATCCAAAACGAATTCGAGGACTTGTTAAATGAGATCATCCGGCAACATGAAACCTTAAAGGACAAAAGTATTATCGAATTAGAAGAAACATTAGTGCTGAATGGTATCATTTTTGTGCGGCATATTCCTGGAGGGATAAAAAAATATACTTTTGCCTATTTATATAAATACTATTTAGGATTGTCTGGTAGGCGTTTTTAACGTACCTCTGCGGGGTTGCAAACCCCGTCCAGCACAATTCCCACGCGGAGCGTGGGAACGATAAATATAAGTTTGATGTTAAACGTTACGGACAGGGTTGCAAACCCTGTCCAGCACAAAATCCTCTAGGCAGCACAGGGATTGACGAATTCAGGGATTTGTCTGTGCGTTTTATTTAGGCTAATTTAAGAAATCCTATTTTTTTAAAAAATAGGATTTCTAGGCTTGTTAGATTGTCCATGTTGTCGTGGTGGGTTAATCCCTATTTTCGTCAATCCCTGTGCTCATAGATGGTTCGAGTTGCGTCGAAATGACAAAGATAGTACATGGATTGACGGAATAAGGGGATTGGTGTGTTGCAGGACGCTCCGCGTCCAGTGCAGGCATTCCCACGCTCCGCGTCAATGCCATTAAGTTAAGCCGCCAAATAAGACCTGCCAGGTATCAAAAACATGGCAGGTCGTTGTAAATTAAAGGAAAAATTCACCTGACATGTTTTTGACACCTGTCAGGTTTGTCTTAACTTAATGGCATTGACGCGGAGCGTGGGAACGATAAATATAAGTACCTCTGCGGGGTTGCAAACCCCGTCCAGCACAGATCATCTTTTAACGTACCTCTGCGGGGTTGCAAACCCCGTCCAGCACAAAATTTATTTTTCTTGACATCAACAATTTTTTTATAAGATAATAAAACATGTTTACCGCTAATCCCTGCTCCGCATTTAAGCCACCGGGATTAAAACCCTTAATCCGTTATATTTTGTTTGGAAAGAAAAATGAAACCACTTTATGTTGCATTATTGATTGGTTTTTCAGTATTTTTTACTGTAGCCAAGGCTCAAAGTTTTTATGGTACTGCACAACAGCTCTATGCTGAAAATTGTGCCACTTGTCATGGTATGGATCGTGGTGGTTATATTGGTCCGGGACTGAACAGCGAACGCTATGCCAATTTTCCAGAACTAGCATTAGCAGCAATTATCTCAGCCGGTATTCCCGGCACATTGATGCCAGCTTGGGGAAAACGTCTCTCAACAGATGAGATAGCTCAATTGGCATCATTTGTCAAAAACAATCCCAAAGAAGAACTTAAATGGGATATGCGCGATATCAGACTCTCACTTGAAGTTTATGTTGCTGATGAGTCATCCCTACCAAATCAACCGACATATCCGATCACAAATTTAGATAATTTGATGGCCGTTATGTCGCGTGGCACATACTCCAATGGTCAAAAATCCAAAGTGGTATTCTTTAATGGAGAGAATAATCAAATAGTTGGAGAAATCCCAACTTGGAAAGCCCCCCATTTAGTGGATTACCATCCAAACAATCCGCGTTGGGCTTATGTGAAAACCGATGGTGGTAGAGTCTTCAAGGTGGATCTCTTCTCTATGAAGGCGGTTCGTAGTATCCAAGTTGGATTTACCGGCCCATCATTGGCCGTTTCATGGGATGGACGTTACATAGCGGCTGGCTCTTTTGTACCCAATACTGCGGTGATTCTCGATTCCAATACCCTTGAGCCGATTAAATATTTTGATCTTAAAGGGATCAGTCCAGATGGTGAGATGGTATCTGCTGATTCTGGTAGTATTACCGCAACGCCTTACGGAAACTATTTTGCTATTGCTCTGGAAAAAGCGGGGCAGGTGTGGATTGTTGATCTTGATAAGAGTGGAATGCCTGTCACTCAGATCAAAAATGTAGGTCGTCATCTACACGATGCCTTTTTAACCAAAGATGGTCGTTATTTAACAATTGCAGCATACGATGACAATAAGCTTGTTGTCATTGATTTCAAGACAAAAAAGGTGGTGAAGGATATTCCAGCAGGTTGCACTCCCCACACCGGCTCTGGTGCAATCACTAAGATTGGTTCACGAATGGTTGGTTTTGGTACGAATTTTGGGAGTGGGAGTAGCTGCGATAAAACGGTAGTGACGATATTTGATGCTGATACTTTTGAGGTCATTAAACAGCTTCCTGTCATTGGTGGTACAGAATCACCAGCGGCTCATCCTCAAGCACCTTATGTGGTTGTTGATATCATTAGTGGTGCAAATGCTGACAAAATTCAGTTTATTGATAAAGAGAGCTTGAAAGTTGTGAAGACAATCTCTGTCGGTGGACATTCTCATTTTCCAGAATATACTGCTAATGGCAAATATCTTTATGTTAGTGCCGGCTATGCTGGTAACAAGGTTGTGATCTACGACTCTCAAACTTTGAAAAAGGTGAAAGAGGTTTCATTAGAGGTGCCGGCGGGTATCTTCTCTCATGCTCGCCCCAAAATGGTTACTGTTGGGTTAGAGTGATATGGGGGGCTAAAGGCAATGCCGTTAAGGGCAACCACAAGGGATTGCCCCTACTTGGGTTATTTGTTGGGCGGACTCAAGTCTGCCCAATCTACGTGCTGAGGAATCCTAATGGAAAATGGTGTGCAAAAAGTAGCAGTTACGTTCTGTAAAAGGCTAGAAGAAAATCCGACAGAAGGCTTTCAATGGTTTAAGCAAAGAATTGAGAGCAATATCGATGATGTGAGTCTGGCAGAAGCGAGCGTGTTTTTTGATTGGTACATTAAAAATGAGGCGACTCTTTCGGATGATTTTTATTATTTACAACAACCTTGGTTAGTAGTTCATGAACTTGTCGATACAAAACTAACTTATTTGGAAAGGATGCTGAATGTTCTTTCTTCAGACGAAATACTCGGCTGGTTGAATCATAATCAGTCATTGATACAATTAGGAGACTTCTCCGCTCAAGCACAAAGGATAAGAAAGACTGTTTTTTCTCAAAATATAGAAAATCCTACCGCAGGCTTGCCATGGTTTAAGCAAAGAATTGACAGAAATATCGATAAGGTGAATCTGGATGAAGTGAACATGTTTTTTGATTGGTACAACGAAAGTGGGAAGAATATTCCAGAAGCTGTGGAAGTCGTTCAGATGGGAAAACAAAAAATGTTAGACAAGGTACGGCAAGAAACCATGGAATACGCAGGGGACTTGGTGCGTACATACCCATGGTTAGAAAAATTATTACCATATGGAGAGAAAAGCTTGGTGGGGAAAGGCCAAAGCGGAATAGTCGTAATGGGTGAAGCTCCTAATACGGCAATTAAGATTCTTGATTTGTTAGAAAATATTCCTCCAGAGAAACAATCAGAGCGATTAGAAATAGAGGTCCAAATTCATAATGAGTTTCGGCAAGCTATCGAATCAGGGAAATTATCTACATACGATGGGAACCAGCCCGTTCCTAATTGGGTACATGTTCCTAAGATAAAGAAGTTAATTAACTCTACAGCTTCTAAGGTCTGCGATAGAGCCTATAATATGGAGCTGGTGGATGGTGTGACATTAAAAAGATGGGTTTATTTAAATTTAGATGAGTATTGGTCAAATTTAGAACCTTTTACGGAGCAAGAAATTAGAGTCCTTTCAGAAATAGAGTTTGATAAATTAGTGGAAAAAATAAAGGTTAATATTAATGTTTATCAAACATTTGTGGATATGGATACTGGGGAAATCCTGCCGGAAATTTTTTATAAGGCTTTTCCTAAGAAGACGAAAGGATTACAGCAGGCTTTGAGGTATCTGAAAGATGAGCATCAGTTGGTACATCCAGATTTACAGTGGAAAAATATATTAATTGATGAGCAAGGAGATATTTATTTAATTGATTTTGCTCCTTGATAAAAAAAATAAGTTCTATATTATTTATTAGTCATGACAATGCTTCATTTTTACTAAAATTATTTATAAAAAAATATGATTCCAGAAAACATTTATGCTTCCGAAAACACTTATCACCTGCGGCGAAAATCTCGATGTTCTGGACACTCTGCTCCCCTCGAAGTATATTTCTACGATCTCGATCCAAACATAGCTTCGTGTTTTTTACAGGATATAGCTTTCTATCTGGAAAATCCTACCTACCGATTAATCTATGATTTTTGCACTAATAAGAATATAGAATTGCCTTTAAATTCCGGAGATAGTCATCTTATCCCGATAGATGAAGAAAGGGCAATATGCTATATGGGACTGGGAAGTTATTTATTGGGATATCTCCATCCCGAGGTTAGAACTCAAGATAAAGTTCTCTTTCCTCAAATAGCTGTCCGTACTCGGGAAGTTCAAGGTGCAGACATTCTGGCTACTTTTGATTATGGGAAATGGTATTATCTCCTTTTGGATGTAGAAAAAAGACCTACAGGTGAAACTAATGAGATGATGTTTGAGGGGATTGTTGTTAATCCTCAAAAATATATGGAGTTTCAGTCTTCAGTTATCGCTGGGTGCTAGTTAGCCAAGATAAATCTTGGATTCCTAATCTTGGACTCTTAGATGATCCAAGAAATCATATTTTTTTAAAAAATAGGATTTCTGACTTAGGTTTGATCTCGCTCCAGTAGGGGCAATGCCAGTATGATAAACCGTAAATTATTGAATTTAGGCTGACGAAAGTCGCGTCATCATCGGTAATAGTGACTATGGCATTGTCTAAATTTTCTCCGCTAACCTGTGCTGGAGTCCAGCACAGCCAAGATAAATCTTGGACTCCTATAACCGTTTATCTTGCCGTCGCCGAATCTATCAACTTCCAATGGAAGGTACTTTGACCATTTAAGTCTATATCTTCTAAGCCATAATAGTAAGTAATGCCAGATTCAACATCAGAGTCTCTATAAGAATAGACGCTAAAGTCGCCTTGGGCTGCGATGAGTTGTTCTGTTAGTCTTATGACGGTTGAATAATCTCCATATTTCCATTCCCTAATTCACTTGGGATTATGCCGGTGAGTTGGTTGGAATACAGATAGAGAGACTGCAAATTAGTCAAATTCCAGATTTCACTTGGGATTGTGCCGGTGAGGTTGTTGCCATAAGTTCCTTTATAATATCCTAAATCGAGCTCCGATACATGCCCACCATTACACGTAACTCCATACCAACCACAAGGCGCATTAGTCTCAAGCCATCCGCTATTACGAGTCCAATTTTCGCCATTAGTACTATTATAGAGAGTGACAAGAATTTCACACTCCGTCAATGGGATTTGTGTGACTGTCGAGCAGTTAAATGCCTGCGCTTTTAATGTCGTACTTAGTAATATTATTATCAAACTTGTTTTAAGCATTTTTAATTTGTCCTTGTTGTTAAATGAAAGTGTAATTTTTTCATCGGTTTGTCATTTTGTCTGTCAAGTTGGTTTTTTTGTCGTGGGGCGGTTTTTGTCCCTGTTTTCGTCAATCCCGGTTCTGGGTTAAGATAGTACAGGGATTTACGGAATAAGGGGATTTGCGCTGTGGCTTATGTAACTCAGAACAGGCAACTCAGCACAGGGATTGACGAATACAGGGATTTGGGCTGGGCGTTGTTTGTAGTCTGTCAATTTTGTTGGGTAGCACAGGGATTGACGAATACATGGATTTGG
>JBDLJY010000290.1:0-8365 GCA_039714115.1 Pseudomonadota bacterium
TCATTCTCCCGTAATTCTTTAAAAAAATCAGGAGAGTAAACTTCAGTTGAAACACCACATAAGGTTTTGATTTCTGCGAAGACTTTTTTGTTTTCGTCAGAAATCGAACAGTCTTCAGGCAAAAAACGGTTGTATTTATGATAGAGATTCTTATCGACTACTCCCTGCCTTTCTTCGTTTGTACATTGTTTGACAACACCGACAACCAACAACACCGCAACAATAACTAACCCCCCTGTCTTCAAAAAAAACTGCGCTGATGAAGACTTTGAAGATATCGCATCATTTCCATTTTGTGTGACAGGCGTTTTAACAAACTGAGGCAGCCTAAAAAAAACATCATCTTGCCCCCAGTGAAGTAGCTCACGACGCTCTACAAAATCGCCGCCCGTTTTTTTCCAATCAATAGTCTGAGTGACTAAAATCGCAAACTCAGACAAATCGTCTTTTAGCTTGGCACGTACCGCCTCGCGTTGTTCATCTGATAATTGTTCGACATCAAGTCCTACCAACATCAAAATTTCACGGCCCTGGCGACCATCTGCAACCTGTTCAACTATTTGACTGACGGCAATATAATCCTTTCCTTCCGGTTGAAAAATAGCCGTGTTGATGCGCTCCTGGACTTCTTTTATAGAAATCGGTAAATCAGGCGGGACCACAAAATTGTGATTTCCCAAACCAGCACGCGGTGTTTGTGCTATTAAAAAAATAGATCTGCTCATTAATTTAGTTTTCCTCCCATGACGGCAAATGTGGTTTCCGGGGAATTCCTTCAAGCCTAAATACCGCTTTAGATTTTGGGGACTCTTCTCCTAATGGTTTGAGAACAAGACTGAAACCATTTAATTTGGCAACTTTGACTGTTTTACGGCCTTGCCCATTGTCATCATTGTCTGATGCCCAATTGTTCTCAACAATCTTGACTTCAAGCTTAACATGGCTACTGAGTTTACGTTTCAAATAAGTGCGTCCAATTTCTCCAGTTGAGGTATGAGCATCTGCATTGATTCCCCCCTTTTCTATCAATTCATTGCCATCCAAGGAAACGATAATGGTATTATAATTTTCATTAATATTGCCCCACTCTATCCTATCAAGAATCAGCATGAGCCCGATGGGATTTTGCATCTTAATCAGATAAGCTTGGTATGCCGTTACACGATCTTGCATCGTTTGCAGTGGTGCCGAATTTAAATAATTTTCAGCACGTTCTAAGTCCCTTGCGTCAAGGAATTCTGTATAAAGAAAACGGTCTTCAGCCAATTGCACCCTTTTACGCAAGGCCATAATTTGGGCACGTATTTCCCCATTTTGGAATTCATCCGGCCAATGGCCATAATTATCAAGTTGTTTATAGGCATCTGACCATCTTTTGCGCTCGTTCAACTGCTTTATTTCCTTCTCCAGTGACTTAAAGACGTTCTCTAAAAATTGCTGCTTTAAAGCTTGTAAATTCGGCTCATCTTTAGGTTGGCGCTGGCTTAAATGTTGTGCCGCTTCTAAAAAGGCGCCGTTATTGAACCAATTATAATAGTCACTTTTAAAGGCAGCCCATTCTTTTTCAGAATCCGCTTTTGCAATGATGAGTGCCGCTTCAGCAGCGTGTTTGCCATTTGGCAACTCTTCTAGGTAGGCATCGGCTTTTTCAGCTTTGATATCCAAGGCACCAGTTTGCTCTACTGGCAGCCACCAGCGTTGTTCTTTTTCCTCAAGCAAAGCGGTTTCAGCTTGTGCAATAACATTTCTAGCGTTTGCAGCATGAACACCGTCAGGTTTTTCTTGCAAATAAGCCTGTGCCGTCTCTATTTTGTCCTGCGGAGAATTGGCATCTATGACGGACTGCCACCGACGTTGTTCATCTGCCACACGTATTGCTTCTTCGGCTTGTGCAATTTGAATCGGAGCTTCAGCAGCATGTAAACCATCGGGTTTGGCTTGCAAATAAATCTGTGCCATTTGAATTTTTACAGACGGAGAGTTGGCTTCTATGACGGGTTGCCACAATTCATTTTCTTCACGCAAATTTTCTTGGGCTTGTGTAATAACACTTGTTGCGTCGGCAGCATAAACACCGTCGGGTTTTTCTTGCAAATAAGCTTGTGCCGCCTCTATTTTTGTCTGCGGAGATTGAGCATCTAAGACGGGTTGCCACCACCGTTTTTCCTTTGCCACACGCTTATTTTCCTCATCACGCGCTTGTGCAATCTCCCTATCAGCGTCAATCGCATGATCACCCTTGGGTAGATTCTGCAAATAAGCCTGAGCCGCCTCTATTTTTTCCTGCGGAGATTGTGCGTTATCGACGGACTGCCACCAACGCTCTTCCTCATGCAGACGCAATTGTTCTTCAATTTGCACGAGAATAGTCTTCACGTCACCGACATGTGTACCATTAGGCAACGCCTTGAGGTAATTTTCGCAATTCAGACGTTTATTTTTGAGAGAGGGCGCCTCTTGTATCGCTTGCCACAAATTTTCATCTCTCTGAAGACGCGATTTATCCAAATCCGATTTTGCGTGCTGATTACTGACAACAAATAGCCACGAAATGAGATGCGATACTGGATTGGTGTAGTAATAATTCTCTAACCACTGCTCCGCAGTCTTAATATCATCCAACTGGGCTTTGGGATTATTTAAAATGCTGTGGACTTCATCATACTTTTTATCATCATCATAAGCTTGTTTAATGCCCAGTCCGAGCAGTGGCACTATCATTAGGATAGCAGACAAAGAAATCAGACGTGTCGCCCATTTCGATGAAGATTGACGCACAGCCTGTCTGGCACGTTTTGCCAATGCTGAGTTTTTTGGAAAAAGACGAATAAGTTCATCGCCTCGTTTTTTTAGTTTCTGCGGTAATGGATAGGGTATCCAATTTTTATAATTGGCGATCTCTTGTTCATAGCTTTGCAACGGAATCGTTTTCAAGCGTTGTGCCATCCAGATAAAACCTTCCAACAAGCCAAACGATGCGAGTGGGTTGACTTGTTTAGGATATTCTTTCTCCTCGGCTGTGGTACGCTGTTCGCCAAACGCACTGAGCGGAAAAGCTTTACAATTTTCTTCACCTACTTTGTTTACAAGCACATTATATAAATCACGATACTCTGTGGAAGGCAGTTGTTCAGGCGTTAAAGCTTCTTGTGAAACGGTATATTCTGGCAACGGCTTAATACGGTCCCATTTATTAATTAATAATACAATGGGTTTGTCAAATGGTATGCCAGTGAAGGTGTTTTGCAATAAGTTGAAAAATTCAGACTTTGCTTTCTCTTTTTTGGTAGGATGTGGTGCAGGCGCTATAATAAAAAGACCATCCATACCCGCTAATTTGTCACGCAGTTCTTTTTTTCCGGGCAGATAGCCTTCAGGGCTCGCCAACTCGCCGCCATAATCAATGAGTCGAGCTTGGAAATTGCCCGTTTCTACCGAGGAAAATTCATAATCAAAAATGAAATCGTATGTCAACTCCGTACCCAATGGCACGGCGCCCTCTTCTAATTGTTGTTTAGCCTCCTGAAGCCGCTGGTTACTTTTATGTAGATTGTCAGCCTCTTTCTCAACATCCGTCCACGTTTCTTTCTCACCCGTAGGTGGCGCAACATCCAGCGGTCGCAGCGCACAAGTATAGCCAGTCGGATGTGCTCGGCGCTGCATATCAAGGGCTGCTATAATGCAAGTTTTTCCTGAGCCTGAAAGCCCAAGAAAACCGAAATTGTATTTTGTTGACATAAGTTATTAGTTATCAGTTGCTAAATTGTTTCGGGAAATCCGCTCCGCTCCATTCCCGAAACAACAAACTGTTAAGTTTTAATGTATTTTGGAGTCCAAAGCTTTAGCTTTGGACTAACCACCAAGCGGAGATATTTTGTTGCCACGCCGTGACTTTCTTTTTAGCCTTAGCAAGAAGCCGGCCAGTTCGCCTTGACATCACCTTTGGTGTCATTTCTAAAACAGTCAAAGCGTACCCAGCCCTTTCTCCGAGCACCTCATTTAATGCTCTTTCCAAAGTCTCCCTAAAAAAATGACCACCTAAACCCTGACTAGGATTCATCACCACTTTCGCATCTTTACGCATAAAGACTCTGGCTTCCAATCCAAAAAATCTCATCGTATTACGTCCCCGACGTCCGGCTTTTTTATGTAAAAAGCGTATAAACTTAGTCACATCATAAGAAACCCACTTTGTACCTTTTTGTTTTAATTGGTTCAAAAATTGTTGGTTTTTATGCAAAACGGTGGAAAACGAGCTTTGTGGCAGCTTAGTTTTAGTTTTTTTCACTCGCCTGACTTGTCGCGTTCTATCCAGTTTTTGTGAAAGCATTTTACTCCTATTTCCAAACTTTTGAATAGTCTTACCCAAAGGCTTGGAAATGATAGAAACTTTTTGAGCAACAAAAGCCACCGGCACAATAGCAAGCGCATCTAATCCTATACCAACAGCGTCTCCCCCCGTTAATTCCCGCCCTTGCACCATCTTTTTCACGGCATAATAACTGTCATAAAAAGGGAGCCAAGTCACGACTCCAGTCGGAGGTGGGCCGATTTCTTCGGCGAGAGCGGCATTATCTGTGATAGAGACAAAATAACGCAAATGATGAGGCAAGTCAGGGCAGCCTTGTTCAGGATAATTGGGACAAAGAGTCGCTAATTTGCTGGCTAAAGCCGCTTGGGTACCCGCAGAAAGTCGGCGGCGCATTAACTGACTAAACAACAATTCATCCTTATATTTATATAAAGCATCCACCGTATCATCATCACCTTCTAATAAAATGTCAACAATAGTGTGCCGCATATTGGCGGGATAACTACCCTCACCAAACAATAAGCCGACAGGCGCTAATCCCCATTTATCCAATAACTCTTCACCCTTGTCGATAGCCAACAAATCCCAAATATGTGGATCATTAACAAGCCAATCAAAAGCACCCTTGTTATGCACCACACGCATGAATGCTGGCCATAATTCTCTGCGAAAACGCTTATAAAATATAGGATCATCGTTTAAGCGTTGACGAATATATTGACCCCGTTCAATCAAAAAAGCGATGATTTCAGCCAATTGAGTATCAGAAGAATGCCATAAATATTTGCTAAAAACATCTTCAAGCCATGCATCATACTCTTTTGCAGCTTTCGAGTGACGCGGGAAAATGAACACCATTTCTCCGCCCAAAATACCACGCTCAGCAATATCGCACATAACATCACGATGTTTATCTAAAGCCTCCGTGAGCAGAGAACTGTGCAAAGCATAAAAACGGGTCATAGCATTATAACAATCAGGTTTATTGAGCGTCTTGGCAAGCAAAGACGGATTGTCGGAGTGAGCAAGTAGTCCCGCCGTTTCAGGATGCCGGCGTAAAAAAGCGCTCACATAAGCGGAATGAGTCAATTGTTTGAGCAATTTGATTTGATAATAAAAATCATTTTCATGCTTTTGTTTAAGGAGAGTAAACCATGTACTATTGACGGCAACGACGGCGATGGCAGCATTTTTGCGCCAACCCGCTTTGAGGAGTTCATTTAAAACATAATCATCAACAGCCGAAATGGGCTGCTGGTTTGCCGCTAAAACAGGCATTGCATTAAAAACGACACAAAACAATAGAGTCAATTGAAGAGAAAGAGAAAGAGAAAGAGTTTGCTTTGACATAATAAAAATTCGGATATTTTAGAGTCCGCCCAAGATAAATCTTGGACTCCAAAATAGTATAAAGCGATGAGATGAATGGTAGAATTTATCAGATAAACGGTCAATTGACGAAGAGCAAAACCAAATCGCTTAATTTGTGTTTTATCGTTCCCACGCTCTGCGCTCACAATTGCTTATATATTTATGTATAAGAAAGTGCGCGATGCAAAGGAATGCATGCTTCAATGCCATTAAGTTAAGGGCAACCACAAGGGATTGCGCCTACGATAAATCACGGTCCATGTATCAATGCCAGTATGATAAACCCCTAAATTTCAGACCTGCTGGGAGACCCATACCCAGCAGGTCGTTGATAGGGCAACCATAAAGGATTGCCCCTACGAAAAATTACCAAGGGTATTAGTCTCCCCGCAGGTTTTGCTTAACTTAATGGCATTGATGCATGCCTCGACGCCCCGCGTCGAACACCTCTGCAAGAATGAAAACCAATTTTTTTTTTTTGCAGGACGCTCCGCGTCCGGGCAGGCATTCCCACGCAGAGCGTCAATGCCATTAAGTTAAGCCCCCAAAAGAAGACCTGCCAGGTTTCCAAAACATGGCAGGTCGTTGTAAGTTAAGGTAAAAATTAACCTGACAGGTTTTTTACACCTGTCAGGTTTGTCTTAACTTAATGGCATTGACGCAGAGCGTGGGAACGATAAAAATGGCAACTTCGCTCGCCTCACACAACAAATTACCGAAAGGATAAACCAAACAGCACCTAAATCATCTGTTCTTTTGTTTTGATTTATCCTTTCTTTTTGTGTTTATCCGTTTATTCCGCCAATCCGTTGTACTAGACTCCACGCAACGCCGCTTCCACCAAATCAGGGCGATTATAGTAAGCTTCAGCATGTTCTTCAATTCCCACCGCTGAATTACCAATACAAACATTAATATATTGCTCACCCTTTGGTGAAGCCGCATAATAATAACTATGAGGCAACATAGCAACCCATTCTTTTTTATCAAAAACAACCATTTTAATAATTTCTTTACCAGTTTTTAGATTCCATAAACGTATGCTTGTATCCCAACTACCCGACAAGGCGGTTTTCCCATCGGGAGAAAACGCCACAGAATTTACCCCATCTGAATGTGCTTCCAAGCTCTTGATAACGCGCCCGCTGGACAAGTCCCACCATTTCACAGTGTTATCCCAACTACCCGACAAGGCAGTTTTCCCATCGGGAGAAAACGCCACAGAATTTACCCCATCTGAATGCGCCTCCAAGCTCTTGATAACGCGCCCGCTGGATAAATCCCACCATTTCATAGTATCATCTTCTGAACCCGACAAGGCGGTTTTACCATCGGGGGAAAACGCGACGGCTCTTACAGATGAAGAATGTGCTTCTAAGCTATTGATGACGCGCCCGCTGGATAAGTCCCACCATTTCACAGTATGATCATCTGAACCCGACAAAGCGGTTTTGCCATCGGGGGAAAATGCGACAGAATATACAAATGAGGAATGTGCTTCTAAACTATTGATGACGTGCCCGCTGGACAAGTCCCACCATTTCCTGGATAAGTCCCACCATTTCACGGTATGATCATCTGAACCCGACAAAGCGGTTTTGCCATCGGGGGAAAACGCGACAGCTCTTACAGATGAGGAATGTGCTTCTAAGCTCTTGATGACGTGCCCGCTGGATAAGTCCCACCATTTCACGGTGTTATCTGAAGCTAAAAAACCACCAGAACCCGACAAAGCGGTTTTGCCATCGGGGGAAAACGCGACAGAATATACATGCAAAGAACGTGTTTCTAAGCTCTTGATGACGCACCCGCTGGATAAATCCCACCATTTCACGGTGTGATCTCGACTACCCGACAAGGCGGTTTTGCCATCGGGGGAAAACGTGACGGAATTTACATCTGAGGATAACGCCTCCAAGCTCTTGATGACGTACCCGCTGGATAAGTCCCACCATTTCACGGTGTTATCTGAAGCTAAAAAACCACCAGAACCCGACAAGGCGGTTTTACCATCGGGGGAAAACGCGACAGAATATACATGCAAGGAACGTGCTTCTAAGCTCTTAATAACGCGCCCGCTGGACAAGTCCCACCATTTCACGGTGTTATCCCTACTGCCCGACAAGGCGGTTTCGCCATCGGGGGAAAACGCGACAGACTCAACATACGACGAATGTGCTTCTAAGCTATTGATGACGTGCCCGTTGGATAAGTTCCACCATTTCACGGTGTGATCATCTGAACCCGACAAAGCGGTTTCGCCATCGGGGGAAAACGCGACGGACTCAACATACGACGAATGTGCTTTTAAGCTATTGATAACGCGCCCGCTGGATAAGTCCCACCATTTCACGGTGTTATCCCAACTGCCCGATAAGGCGGTTTTGCCATCGGGGGAAAACGCAACGGAAGATACATAAGAGGAATGTGCTTCTAAGCTTTTGATGACGCGCCCGCTGGATAAGTCCCACCATTTCACGGTGTTATCTCGACTACCCGACAAGGCGGTTTTGCCATCGGGGGAAAACGCGATGGAATTTACATCTGAGGAATGCGCTTCTAAGCTCTTGATGACACGCCCGTTGGATAAGTCCCACCATTTCACGGTGTTATCCCAACTGCCCGATAAGGCGGTTTTGCCATCGGGGGAAAACGCAACGGAAGATACATAAGAGGAATGTG
>JBDLJY010000291.1:0-8355 GCA_039714115.1 Pseudomonadota bacterium
GCATTGCCATTTTGTCAAGCGCATGGGATTGGATGGGCTGAGAAAATTTGGCATTATTAAAGGATTATCCAGTACATAAATTGAGGGTATTTTACTGGAGCAGGATTTTGTCGGTTGCATCGGGCAGACTTTTATTGTAGAATCCGCGCTCGTCGATTCTGCACTAAATAAATTAGGACTAATTTCTTATGAAAGAGCAAAATGCAAAACCAGCCATCGTAAAGGACGGCGCAAAGGACGAACAGACGGAGTTCAAGTATGAGTCGCCGGATATCAAAGTGTACAACGAAGATGAACTGCTGAATAATGTTAAAGTGTTAGGATGCGCCTCATTTTCTCCTGTATGATGCGTTTTAGTTCGTAGTAGGCGATTTATCGCCTACTTTAGCAACCTCATAGAACCCACCGAAAGTGCAACCAGTAAAACAAATATTTCGTTTTTTTGATCAAGAAATCGAGCTACTGACAGACAGCGCCGAGACATTGCGACTAATGAATACCGTGTTCAGCCGCTTTCGGGTGGAGACAGCCGAAAATACCAGAGAACGAATGCGGTATGAAGTTTTGACACACGCAGGCCCAGTGATTCGGACAGAAGAGGCCAACTATCCCGTGGCACAAACAGCGATGCTACCCTTGATGGCCCATGGACTCATACTCAGTAACACCTTAGCACGGGTACGCTCGCATCTCCTATTCCATGCAGCCGCCCTATCCTACAAAGGTCGCGGTATCATCCTAGTAGCAAAATCCGGCAGCGGCAAAACCACGCTGAGTCTAGCCCTAGTTCGAGCAGGGTTTAAATTGCTTTCTGACGAGATCGCGGCCCTGTCTTTAGCGGATGGACGACTAGCACCCTATCCCCGTTGCCTGTTAGTACATTCAGGAACGCGCAAAGTCTTTGCAGACATGAACTGGCGTTACCCAGAACACAGAGTCGCCTACAAAGATGGAAACAAAGAAGCGATTCACCTGCCAGACAAGCTATTGGCCCATAACAGCCAGCCAGATTACGTCATTTTTATAAAGAAACCCAGCACAGGATCATGCTATATTACATTAGATCGTATGAACGAGGGGCTGGTGACGGAATTGCAAGGCATCGCGGAAATAAATCCTAACAGCTCCGAAGAAAGTAAATGGCCAAGTAATCTGCCAGTCTTAACGGCTAACCCCGCACAATTGCCCAAGATCGGCCAGATTTGTCAGCAACATAGGGTGCAGATGTTGGATGTCGAACAAGAGATTTCAGCACCAGTTTTTTATAAGAGAACCGCAGAAATTGAAAAGATAACAAAATGGACCGGGACTATTGAACTTTTTAAAGCGTTTTATACAGGTTCCCGATCAGTTATTGTTCATGAAGAAGCAAAAGGAAGCCCGGCAAAACTGCTTTTGCCTCTATCAAAGATAATGGCTCAGACAGAATTTTACCAGCTTTGGCCGGGCAGACTGGATAATATGGTGGATACTATCAATGAATTATGGCAATCCTAAAAGAAAGGAAATTCCCTCGGTAGAAATAGATCGGGAGATTATGGTTCACGATATGGAAACCAAGAAAGTCTATGTATTAAATTCCACGGCGGCGATGATTTGGTCAATGTGTGATGGTAACAACAACATAGAGCAAATCGCTATGAAAGTCAAAAACAAATTCACTCAATTGCAGGAAGATGTTTTGCAAGAGGTCAGCCAAACGGTAGAAAAACTCAGGCAGTACGGACTTGTGGAATAACCCGATGTTGGCAACTCCCTCCTTGCTGTGAGAAATCCGATTTTTTCAAAAAATCGGATTTCTTTAATCTCATCACGGCGAGAAATCCGATTTTTCCGGTTTATCATTGGCCCGAAGAACTGAGGGATCGGATTTCTTTTGTTTTGCAACCTCGGATATAACATTGTGTTAACAACTACGGTACAAACTAATGGATTACAAAACGCAAACAGATAAATTACTAAAATATATCACGGGCGTGGACACAGGAGATCAATTATCCACACAAGAATGGGAAGAGATCGTACAACAAGCAGCCAAGCATTTAGTAACGCCCTTGCTTTACCAAGCCCTCAAAAACGCCGGCTCAAGAGTCAATGTACCTGCAAGCATTATGGAACGCTTACAAGGCGTTTACTACGGGAACGCGCTCAGCAATAAGCGGCTCTATATCGAACTATCACAAGTGCTAAAAAATTTGCACAACCAAGGCATTGATGTCATCCTTCTGAAAGGAGCGTATTTAGCCAAATTTGTCTACAAAGATATCGCACTCAGGCCAAGAGGAGATATAGATTTGCTGGTCAGAAAAACTGAACTGGCAAAAGCCGAAAAAATACTCTTAGAGATGGGTTATGGACCAACGGATCGTCCCAGTATTGAAGCGCAATGTGCAAGAGTGCATCACTTGATACCTTTTAAAAAGCGAAACGCGATGCCTATCGAGATTCATTGGACGATTGACAAACTGTCCAGCCCCTTCAAACTGGAAGCTGATGAACTTTGGCGACGAGCGCAACCTATCAATGGCATAAATGCTTTCGCCTTAGCCCCCGAAGATTTACTATTGCATTTATGTTTGCATACCACTTACTTCCATAGCTTCAATCCACTGAAATTTTTATGCGATTTTCCCAAAACTCTTCAATATTACCAAGACGAAATAGATTGGGAACTGTTATTCCATCGCGCCCACCAATGGGGTGCCAATAAAACAGTTTTTCTCACACTTTATTTAGTGAGAGAATTATTAAATGTACCCCTTGAACAACTGGAACGATTCAAGCCCGATGACTTCAACCCACAGGTAGTCACTTTAGCCAAGACGCTAATTTTTAATGGTTCCACCTTCACAACCCAATCATTTGCAAAATTCTGGGAAGCGAAGCCATTTAAAGACAAAGTTATTATCCTCATGAAAAGGGTTTTTCCTCCCCCAGAATTTATGGCACTAACCTATCCTGTTCCCTCGCGCTCAATTCAAATGTATTTATTCTACCTAATTCGTCTGAAGTATCTTTTGGTTCGATATGGAACTACGACATGGCGGCTTCTGCGCGGCAATAAGCGCGAATTGCAAACGATGGAAAACATGAATAACGTATATGCTCTCCAAGATTGGATGAAATCAAGTCATCATTAGACTCAGGAGAATCAGTTCTTGGGGGAGGCAATACCCCGTCGTTGGAAACTCAACGCAACTCGTAGGGGCAATCCCTTGTGGTTGCCCTCGCTTGCGACGTTCAAAATTAACCGACGGGGTGTGGGCACATTGACGTAGGTTTGTCGGCACAATATGCGAGATTGAAAAAATTTTGAAAAAAAGCTTGACAGTTTTAGAACACTACTTATAATTAAATAAATCAAAGGTTATGTCGAGGGCTTGGAAAAGGAATATCCAGAGGCTCACATTTCACAATTTGTGATTTACTGCTTTTCCAATAAGGGGTTTCGGGTGTTTGAGGTGCCAAGAGAAATCTTGGACTCAGAATGCCATAATCAGTGAATACATTCAGCGGGTTAAAGAAATCATATTTTTGGAAAAATCGGATTTCTAGCTTTATTCAAGAATCCCGAACCTCTGGAGGCAATATTCCAAGACAAATATCCTATCGTGGAATTCCTGTCTCTATCAACATACTATCAAATGGCATTGCAGTAAAGGTAGGGCTCATGATCGTCGCTCCGATCAGGAGAACTTTGCCTAATTACAAAAAAAACAATAAACTTAACCCTCAATTCACAACAAGGACTAGCAAAATGAGCAACAATGACAAAGAAAATCTCGTCCCCGCCTATCACAAAATGATGACGCGGGTTGAGCAAACACGAAAAACGTCTACTACTAAAACCTTGCAACAGCATATTGAGGCGGCTACCGAGGCAGCCGTACAATTGGATGAATTGACTCGCGAAGAGGCAGAGCGCATTGGTGACTATTTACGGCGGGATTTGCACGATGCTGCTGAATTTATCGTCACCACCGAGCGAGCCTTAGCAGATTGGATGCGTTTTGACTTAGAGCTGATTGAGGATCGTTTGCTCAATATGTTTAGCCTGATGGTTGATCAAACTAAATTGGAGTTGGAAAATATTGCCGAGCGGGCGCGTCTGGCGACTGAGTGGAATAGCGGCGAAATTATCGGGTTAGGCACCTTATATTGCGAAAACTGTGATCATGCTTTGCATTTCCATAAACCCGATTATATCCCCGCTTGCCCCAATTGTGGGGCAACTCGCTTTAGACGACTTGTCGAATGAAAGGAGCCCGTTCGTAGTAGGCGATTTATCGCCTATTTCTGCGAACGGGTAATTCAGGAGAGCAAGGCGTACCTCGCACCGCCCAATAGCAGAGACACCAATAACAAAGTCACCACCAATCCATTGCCAAAACGGACATATAGCGTTGCCCCTTGATAAGCTTGAGCCGTAGCAATTAAAGTCAGGATTTCAAATTGTGCTGCTTGCATCACGACTTCACCTTTAGCATTAATCACCGCAGAAATGCCAGTATTAGTCGCACGGAGCAAATAGCGCCCACTTTCCAAGGCACGCATACGGGCAATTTCTAAATGTTGATGGGGAGCAATCGAATCGCCAAACCATGCATCGTTGCTGACATTCACTAACAGCCTCGCGCTAGGCAAACTATTGCGTATTAATTCTCCAAAGGCATCTTCATAACAAATGGAAACCCCTATCGCTTGCCCGGCACTATAGAGATTGGCTTGTTGAGCAGCCCCCGCCGAAAATTCTGACATGGGCACCTCAAGCAGTTTTAACAAATTTCCAAGGAAAGATTGAAAGGGAATATACTCTCCAAAGGGCACTAAATGGTGTTTATTGTAAAAACCCGGTTGTGTGCCTATACTCGCCACACTATTCAAATATGAGCCATCTCTCCTCATTACTGGTATGCCGATTAAAAAGTCGGTGTCATCTGTCAGATGTTGCTCTTCCAACTTTTTAAAAAAATCTGGCATATATTTGGGTATCTCATGGAAAAACAACGGTATGGCTGATTCTGGCCAAATAATAATATCGGCTTCAACTTGGCTTAATTCTAAATAGCGCTGTATGGTAGAAATTTGGTAGCTAGATAACCATTTGAATTCTTGTGGCACATTGCCTTGTACCATGGCTATCTGCAAAGGTTTACCCACTGTTGTCGTCCACGATACCCCATTCAAGAGCCAGCCGCCGCCCCATATCAAGAATAAAACGCTAATAAATTTCAGATATCTACTAAGCTGCGGGGTTTTGGCAACGTCGCCTTGCCGGCATGAGATGGCATTGGGGTTTAGGATTGTCGTAAGTTTCACGAGAAGGGCAGCTGTGAATATCGTTATCCAACTGACACCATAGACACCCAGCAGCGGAGCAAATCCATTCAGCGGAGAATCAATTTGGCTATAACCGATGCTTAACCAAGGAAAGCCCGTGAATAGCCAACCTCGCAGCCATTCTATCAACGTCCAAGCCGCCGGTAATATTAACAATAATTTAGTGGGCGTATTATTAGGAAAAAAGCGTGTCAATAAGCCGCCCAGCAGCGCCGGGTAGAGTGCCATTCCTAAAACAAAAGTGGCAGTCAAAAGGATTGAACCTAACAATGGCATACCGCCAAATTGATGAAAACTAATATGTACCCATGATACGCCGATACCAAACATGCCCACGCCATAGAGCAAACCACGCCAAAAGGCGCGTCGAGGTGAAATATTTTGCCAGAGACAAAATAACAGGGCGGGTGATAATACCGCGACAGGGAATAAGCCATAAGGCGCAAACGAGAGCGGCAGACAGCCGCCCGCCAGCAGGGCAAGACTATCGCCTAAGATTCTTCGCAACTTTAATCGCTTCACAAATCAATAACCTTTCCCTGAGAAGGGATCGAAATGGGTTTAACACGCAACCATTGAATGCGCCGCTTGTCGGCACGCACAATTTCAAAATGAAAGCCTTCAAATTCTATACTGTCACCGCTTTTAGGCAAATGTTCAAAAGCTTGTATCACTAATCCTCCAATTGTGTCAAATTCGTCATCGCACAATTGAGTTTCAAAATATTCATTAAAGTCCTCGATTGGGGTGATTGCCCGTACTGTGTACAAACCGTTGTGCGTGTCATTGATGAATACTTCATCATCAATATCATATTCATCATCAATCTCGCCCACAATTTCTTCGATAACATCTTCAATCGTGACTAAACCGGCTACGCCGCCATATTCATCAACAACAATCGCCATGTGGTTGCGACTGGTGCGAAAATCGCGCAATAGTACATTCAGGCGTTTACTTTCGGGAATAAAGACAGCAGGGCGCATCATCTCACGCATATTAAATTGATAACCATTGCCCTTGGCATAATAATCAAGTAAGTCTTTGGCTAAAAAAATGCCTTGCACATCATCACGATTATCGCCTGTCACGGGAAAACGCGAATGCCCCGTCTTGACAATCTCTTTCACTAAAACCTCTGGCGGCGCATGTAAGTCTAAAATATCCATTTGTCCCCTTGGAATCATTACGTCGCGTACATGTTTTTCTGAGACTTTTAATGCACCTTCAATCATTTCCAATGTTTCAGTACTGAGTACTTCGCGTTGTTTGGCATAGCGCAACAGAGTAAGGAGTTGTTCTTTATCCTTAGGATCGTGAAACAGGACTTGTTTAATACGATCAAACCAAGTCTTGGGTGGAAGAGGGATGGAAATCATAATGCAATTTGGTAAGGATCGGAATAAGCTAAATCGTGTAACGTACTAATTTCTAGGCTTTCCATAATTTGCGCCTGTTCATCGGAAATATGGTCATAGCCCAACAGGTGCAAAGTGCCATGTATAACGAGATGTGCCCAATGGGCGTGTAGAGATTTATCCGCAGCTTCGCGGGCAACGAGGGGGGCACAAATAATAATGTCTCCCAATAAAGGTATATCTATACCTGGCGGACATTCAAAAGGGAAAGATAAGACATTAGTAGGATAGGGGCGTTGTCGCCACCTTTCATTTAATTGTCTCGCTTCGGCATCATCGACAATGCGTATAGTCAATTCCACCTCTTTTCTGACAGAGCCCGCCCTTTGCAAAGCGGCATTAACCCAAGCGGTTAACATATCTCTATCAGGCAAGTCAGGCTCATTACTGGCGTATTGTACGTCTACCTTGGTATCCATAATTATTTTTTATTATTGTTATCTACGCCATTGGCGCGTTCATAAGCATGAACAATACGCGCCACAATGGGATGTCGCACGACATCTTTAGCACAAAAAAATGTAAAACTCACGCCTTCGACACCTTGAAGTATTTCAATGACATGGCGTAAGCCGGATTGATTATCACGGGGCAAGTCGATTTGAGTCACATCTCCCGTCACGACGGCGGTAGAATTAAAGCCAATACGGGTTAAAAACATTTTCATTTGTTCAATAGTCGTATTTTGGGCTTCATCAAGGATAATAAAGGCATCATTGAGTGTCCGTCCACGCATGTAGGCTAAGGGCGCGATTTCAATCTGATGGCGCTCTATCAATTTTGCTACTCGTTCAAAACCTAACATTTCATATAAGGCGTCATACAAGGGGCGCAAATAGGGATCAATCTTTTGGGCTAAGTCTCCGGGCAAAAATCCGAGCCGTTCGCCGGCTTCCACGGCTGGGCGCACTAAGATAAGGCGGCGCATTTGTTCGCGCTCCAAAGCTTCGACAGCGCAAGCCACAGCCAAATAGGTTTTTCCTGAGCCGGCAACGCCTATTCCAAAATTAATGTCATGGCGGATAATGTTATTTAAATATATCCGTTGATTAGGGCTGCGCCCCTTAACGATGCCACGACGGGTACGAATCACGATGTCTTCGGCAGTGTTTTCCTCAGGATCATTAGTGTCTTGAGAAAATAAATGGACTCTGGCGGGATTTAAGGCTTCATCGGTGGTAGCGGAGTAAAGTTGATTGAGTACGCCTGTGACGCTTTGCACCGCATGGGCAAGTCCGATGACGCGAAATTGATGCCCCCGGTTATTGATTTCAACGCTAAAGCGCTGCTCCAGTTGACGCAAATGTTCGTCAAACTGTCCACAGAGATTGGCTAGACGTTGGTTATCTAGCGGCTCTAATGTGAAGTCGCTGGAGATGATTTTGTCAGTGTGATAAATTGTGTTCAAGTTTTTTTTCTGTTATCAGTTACCAAATATGCAGAATTGCTAATCTTCAATATTCTAATCTTTATTATATAGTAGTAGCGAACTATCTTTCCAGCCAAGATAAATCTTGGACTCCTAAAACGAGCAAATCGCTATCCTTTCCCAGCCAAGATAAATCTTGGACTCCTAAAACGAGCAAATCGCTATCCT
>JBDLJY010000292.1:0-8340 GCA_039714115.1 Pseudomonadota bacterium
TTTCCGTAATCAAATCATCTACTGCTCCCCAGTTTCGTCCGAAATAACCGGGAAATTCAAACTTATCGTGAATATCGCTATAGAAGTCATCAATTATAAACCATTTAGAGGCATCGAATTTGTAAACTTTGTATCCTTGTTCTTCATACCAAACTAAGTGTGCCAGCCACAAATCTTTATTGAAGTACTTTGTAACTGGACCATAGGCTAGAGATTTTATATCTAAATCAATTTCTTTCATTTGTGCATTTTTGTGCTTAAAAGTTAACGATAAAACTCACCAGTCACCTTAGTCAGTCCAAACCTGAAGGTAACTGTGATATTTTATGGTTCCCACGCGCCAGCGTCGAGTGACGGGACGCTGGCGCGAAGATCACATTTTCGAGATAAAGGAGTTCCCTTGTCTTATATTTCCCCCAGATTCTGTCAACACTTGGGCTATCGAGGAAAACGTTGAAACCACTGTCCCGGCTTGGGCAAAAATACTATTTTCATCGGAGCAAGCCAATTTTTTAAGGAAATCTTTATCCGCTCCTCCGGTACCAATGGTAATTAATTCAATGCCATCGGCACAAATTTGTCTGGCTGTCTGCATGGCGCTACTCGAATTATTAGGATAGCCATCCGTCAGTAGCACAATAAAGCGCGGTTCATTCCCATGTTTCAGCTCAGCGTGGGCCGTTTTTAGCCCATCAGTCATATTGGTTGAGCCATGAATATTCAGTTTATTGATTGCCCGATTGATAGCTTTAGCATTTTGTGTTGGCGCACTTATCATTTTAGCATCGCAGCCAAATTCGATAAGCCCAATAGATGTATGTGCTAAATCAGATTTTTTGACAAACTCTTTAGCCGCTTGTTTTGCCTCTTTAAGCGGAGCACCTCTCATAGAGCTAGATACATCAATCACCATAAAAATGCTTATATGCACTGCCACCACTTCTGTTTGAGGGGGCAAAGAAAGCCATGATAACTCATCAGCTTGTTGTGTCTGTTGAGGCAAATTTTTACCGGTTTCACGCTGCGTCGCTGATACCGTTACTACGCCATTTTTATCGTATGCATATTCAATATCAATGATCGCGGGTTTGCCTTCTACATGGATCACCTCAGAAAAAGTATATTGCCCTAAAATAACGCATTGTGTCGGCTCATCACTCTCGCCTTGCAGCATATAAACTTTCAGTTTATTTTCCTGATTATGTGCAGTGCGTAATTGATAATGTCTTGATTCTACACAAGGAATTGGTTTATTTTTAGGAATGATAATGCTATTGATGTAACGAGAACGATCTTCATTTTCAGCCACCATGCCTAAACTATGGCTCATCACATCTTGGATTTTGATGGCACTCGGTAAAGTGAATGATACGCCATCCAGATTGGCTTGAATAGCCGCCCCTAGCGCGACGGCTTCATCGACATTCACTCCCGTCATAGGCTTTTTGCCAGACATCTTTTCTACATATTGCCACACCATTGGCATACGGGTAGCACCGCCAACCAATAAAACGCCATCCAATTGTTTCCAATTTAAGCCCGCCTCTTCAAGCACTTGCTTTGTCAACAATTGCGTCCGTTCCATCAAATCTTTAGTGATTTCTTCAAATTGGGCGCGAGTTAAGATATAAGTTTCCCTTTCACCCTCATGGCTAAAAGAGATTCGTGCTTGCGAGCGTTGAGAGAGTTGTTTTTTAGCATTTTCACAACGCACGAGCAAGTCATTGAAAGCGATAATATTTTCTAAAGGATCAATCTTGTGATCTTCAAGAAAACGCTGCCCCAAATAAGTGGCGATTCGATCATCCCAATCTTTTCCGCCCAATTCGTGATCGCCATCGGTAGCTAAAACTGTAATATTAGAAGGCTTGATATGCACTAAGGTAACATCAAAAGTCCCGCCGCCTAAGTCATAAACGAGAACGGTTTTATTTTTTGAACGTAGCCCATAAGCGAGCGCGGCAGCGGTTGGCTCATTGATAATTCTCAAGACATTAAGCCCAGCCATTTCTCCCGCTTTAATCGTCGCTTCGCGCTGAAAGTTGTTAAAATAGGCGGGCACGGTAATGACGGCTTGTTCAACCACGGCGCCGAGTGCAGCTTCCGCTTCAGTTTTCAGATGGCGTAGCATAATGGCGGACAAGTCGAGGGGCGTATAATCTCGATCAGCGAAATTCAAGATAAAATTGGGATCACCCATATTCCTTTTAAAAAAGGAGGCAATATTAGCCTCACCCAAGGCTTGCATTTCTTTAGCTTCATCGCCAATCAAAATCTCGTCACCCCCAAAGTAAATAACTGAAGGCACAAGCGTTTTTCCCAGAGGTGTGGATAAAATCTTGGGGCGCCCACTTTCATCGACGACGGCGACAGCAGAAAAGGTGGTACCTAAGTCAATTCCGAGGTTGTATTTCATAGAGGTTCATAAATAAATTTAATAAATAACTACAGGGATTTTATATAAGCAAGGATAAAACCATTCAATAACTACAAGGATTTTTTATCGTTCCCACGCCTTACCCTATACCGATGCCCGGTTAAAAATCAGATTTTTTCAAAAAATATGATTTTTTTTTGACATCAAGATAAATCTTGGACTGTGAGACAGGAGTCCAAAATTTATTTTGGACGAGACGTCCAAGATAAATCTTGGACTCCTAGCAAAATTATTTATCTTTGTTTATATTATATAGTTATTTTCCACCCCTGAGTACAACGAATGTTCAACGCCTCGGTAAAAAACAAGGGATTATTTTGGGGCAACCAAAATCACCGCCGAAGGTAGGGGCAATCCTTTATGGTTGCCCTTAATTAATGGCATTGGGCTAACGAGTCCGCGCCACGGACAACACCACCCGAAAGCCAAGATCGTTGTTCGGCTCGACCGAGATGCTCTCGTTGCGATTGGCAGTACGGGCATCCCTCGGGAAGTCGTTCCACGAACCGCCACGCAACACTCGGCGGCTTTCATCGTCTCCATTCCAAACCTGACCATCAGCCGGTGCGCCATCATAGCTACCATGCCAAGAATCAGCCATGTAGGGTGGGCAAGGTGTTTTTATTGCCCACCATTTTTAACAAATCAACTTGATGCGAATGAGCTGATTAGGGCTTTAATTTCTGTGTCTAAGGGTTTTCGACAGTTTAATGGAAACAGCACACTTATTGAGTTCACCCCAAAACGCCATCCGTCTGTTTACAGCGTTACAAGAGGCTAAAGCGAGAACAATTAAACCTCAAAGTGTTGAAGCGTTACGACGATAATTAGGTTTGATGAAAAAGGATGAGGTATAGATATGCTGTTTTTCGTTTACAAGCATTCCCAAACTCAGTTTAGGAACTAAAATATATATTATATATTAATAAAAAAAAATAAGTAAAAAACAAATTGGCAAAAAATATATTTTTAATATAACGCATTGATTATATTGTTTTTTATTTATAATTATTATAAGCATTGCATTGCATTCTCTAATGATGGTGATAAAATACACCAGCCCCCGTCCAGCCCCACATAGTCGCCCTGGCATTTCCTTGGACATTTAATCATCAATTTTTCGATAGAAATCCTATTTTTCCAAAAAATATGATTTCTTAAACTAAGCAGCTTAAAAATGTTAAAAAACTTTTCTGTATCTACTTACTTAATTTACTAACTACGGAATAAATCAAAATGCAAGCAATTATTTTAGCCGCCGGTGTCGGGCGCAGAATGGGTAAACTGACTCAAGATTCAACAAAGTGCATGGTTGTCCTAAATGGACATAGGATCATAGAATATACACTAGATGCCATCAGAGCTGCGGGCATAAAGAAAGTTGTACTAGTGATTGGACATGGTGCCGAAGAAGTGCGTTCTTTTCTGAGTACTCGCTACCAAGATTTGAACATTGAATACGTAGTCAACCCGATTTATGCCACAACTAACAACATCTACTCACTTTTTTTGGCGCGTGAATATCTGAAAAATGACGACAACTTGTTGCTGGAAAGTGACTTAATTTTTGATCAATCCATTATTCGTGATTGCCTAAATGCAGCATCACCAAATCTCATCGTAGTCGCCAAATATGAATCATGGATGGACGGCACAGTTGTTCAGTTAGATGCCAAACAATCAGTAACCCGTTTTATTCCAAAAGAGAATTTTGACTGGACACAAACCAATCAATATTTCAAAACAGTCAATATATACAAACTGTCGAAAGACTTTTGTCAAAATACCTTTCTGCCGTTTCTTGAAACCTATATAAAAGTAAAAGGGCTTAATGAATACTACGAAGAAGTATTCAAATTACTTACCCATATCCAGTTACATAGCTTCAAGGCACTGGCAATTGAAGATAAATACTGGTATGAAATTGATACCCTACAAGATTTAGAGATTGCCAGCCTTTTGTTTTCTGACACAAAAACTAAAAGCCATCTATTGCAAAAACGCTTTGGGGGATACTGGCGTTTTCCAAAAATAAAGGATTTTTGCTACTTGGTAAACCCCTATTTTCCGCCTAAGCTAATGCTTGAGGAAATAAAAGCCTCATTTTCCACCCTTATTTCTGCCTATCCATCGGGGTTAGATACGCAAAATATGATGGCTGCAAGTATTTTCAACTGTGAACCGTCTCAAATTACGGTTGGAAACGGAGCCTCAGAATTAATCAGAGCGTTATTCTCCCATATAAAAGGCAAGATTGGCATACCAGTACCTACTTTTAATGAGTATCCCAGCAGCATTGCCAAACAGCAACTGATTGAATTTTCATCATTTCAAAGCAGATTTCAATATACTGTCGAAGACGTGTTAAATTTTTGTCGTCAAGAAAAAGAACTTTCTGCGTTTATTCTGATAAACCCAGATAACCCCAGTGGTCATTTTTTTCCAAAATCTCAACTGATTCAACTGGTGGAAGGACTACAAGATATGAGTATTAAACTCATTTTGGACGAATCCTTTGTTGATTTTGCGGAAATTAATGAAAATCACAGTCTCATAGACGCGGAAATATTGCAACGGTATGAGAATCTCATAGTGATTAAAAGTCTGGGAAAATCTTATGGCGTTGCCGGAATTCGTTTAGGCGTTGTGGCATCTTCAAACACCCAGATAATTGCAGAGATTAAAAACAATCTGCCGATTTGGAATATTAATGCCTTTGCAGAATGTTTTTTGCAAATTTTTGATAAGTACACAGCTCAATATCGAAAAGCTTGTGAACAATTGATTTTGGATAGACAACTTTTATTCAGAGGATTAAATGACATTAGTTTTCTGAAACCCATCAACTCAAGTGCTAATTTTATTTTGTGTGAAATGTCGGAAAAATTTCACCCAGAATTTCTGGTAAATAAGCTGCTTGATGAAAAATGGCTTTTAATCAAGGATTGTTCAGATAAAAGGGGTTTTGAAAACAACTCCTATTTGAGGATAGCAGTCCGCAATACGGCGGATAATAACTATCTAATTCAGTGTCTTAAAGAAATGGACACCTGATAAGTTCCCTACGGGGCAATCCCTTGTGGTTGCCCTATGTATTACTAAACATAGGAAAAAACATGCCAGAATCTGACCACGACTCACCACCGACAATACTCTCATTCGCTAAAGATTTACCAAACCTTTGTTCACTGGCGGGACTTTTTTCTGCCATACTAGCAATTTACTTCGCCATTCTAGGAATATTTCCAGCCGCGATGATTGGGCTAATATGGTCCGTATTTTTTGACTGGAGCGATGGAATTATCGCCCGACGTATGAAATCCCGGACTGAAAAGCAGCGCATATTCGGTGGGCAACTCGACTCGCAGATCGATATTATCAGCTTTGGCATATCTCCAGCAATTGTTTTATTAAGCTACGGAGAATTTAGCCCCTGGTTCATTCCAGGGGCTTTTGTTATTGTAGCGGCGGGAGTGCTCCGACTTAGTTACTTCAATGTATTTGGTTTAATCGGCGAATCTACCTATCATGGATTAGCATTAGATAATAATGTTATTATCCTTGTTTTGCTTTTTGTTTTTGAAAGTCTAATCGGTTCCACTGTTTTTGCCACATTACTCTATATTATCATGCTAGCACTAGCGATTTTAAATGTAGCACCGATTAGAACCCCAAAACTGAGTGGCGGTTGGTATTACGGTATTACCGCTTACACTATTGTATTGACTTTTATTTATGGCTGGCAGTTAAGTACTTAAGGCAATTCGCAAAAAATATATATCAATCAGGGGCAATCCCTTGTGGTTGCCCTGGTGCCGACAATAAAAGAGAAACATCAATGAAAATCAACCCTTCCTTTTTGACATCTATTTTAATTTTATTTTTTGTTTCGGGAATGAGGGACGATTTCCCGAAACGACATCGCTCGCAGGATTTTTGTTTCGGGAATGAGCGGAGCGATTTCCCGAAACAACTAAATTTAGTTAAATGTAGTTCGCTCCGCCTGGATTAATGTAGGGTGCGTCCTACGCACCGTCTTGTAAGGTATAATTTATCCACATTGACAAAAGGTGCGTAGGACGCACCCTACGCTTGCTGAGCTTTCATTAAACAACCATTTTAAGGTGTTCAGTGAGCGTAGCCTGGGTTAAATGTAGGGTGACTCTACCCCAATGCCATTAAGTTAAGACAAGGCGACGGCACTCATACCCAGCAGGTTAATTTTTAGTATAATTTACAACGACCTGCCATGTTTTGGATACTTGTCAGCCTGATTATGGAGGGTTTATCATACTGGCATTGGACTCTACAGCCTTGTGGTTGTCGGTTTGTATTTAGGGGACAATGCCATTAAGTTAAGACAAACCTGACAGGTGTAAAAAACCTGTCAGGTTAATTTTTTATTGAGTTTACAACGTCATGGGTTTTGGATACTTGTCAGCCTGATTATGGAGGGTTTATCATACTGGCATTGATTTAGGGGAGGATTCATTATTTGTCAAAGAAATGAAAGATCAAGTGCTAGATCAAGTGATGTCTTGGCATAGCGATTTTGTGCCAGTTCTCGCCAATAATCGGGAAATGCAGCGCATGGCGTTGTTCGATATTGACAAGAAAACTTTCCGTGAGTGGGGATCGCCGGTGCTGACTCCACGCGATAAGCAAGCGGCGCTAATGTCATTGCGGTGGCTCTTGAATTGTCATGGTGGAGTGATGAAGGGGCGAATTATCCGTTTTATCTGTTTTCGCGTGAAGGGGCTATTCCGCTCTATTGGGATGGTGGACAACCGCCGTATCAATTGGCAGTTAAAGACGCAGCGGGTAGAATGATTGTCGAGGAAACCGCAAAAAAGGCTAATTTTTCTTTGAATTTGCCAGATACTGAACCCGATTCAGAGTACATTTTGACGATTAAAGACAAACATCATATTTATCAAAAAACTTTGGTGTTTAGGGTGCCGCCTTTTCCGCTTGAAGCAAATGAGGAACAAATTTGATGAGGCACTGTTCTTATATAAAGAAGTATTCAGATTCCATAGAACTCTTACTAGCCTACATAATTTAGCAAATATCTACCAAGTCATGGGGCATTCAAAAAAAGCACTTCCACTTTTTGAAGAATCCCTAGCATTGCACACAGAAATCGCCGAAAACCGTCAATCCCTATTCACCCAATATATAACAGGATATTTTAAATTATCCCAACTTTACCTCACCCGCACCCGCGCCGACGATGCTTTTCGCCTGTCTGAAATGACCAAAGCACGCACTTTAGTCGAATCTATAACCATGAAACTAGCGGCGCAAAAGGCCAATTTAAGCCCTATCGAGCAGCAACAAATCCAAAATAACCAAGCTCAACTTGCCGCCTTGAATGACAAAATTGCTAGAGAATCAAACCCCAACCAAAGACTCAATGCCATTAAGTTAAGCCAAACCTGCGGGGAGACTAATCAATGCCATTAAGTTAAGCCAAAATCTATACATGTAGGGTCAATGCCATTAAGTTAAGGACAACTGATTGATTTGTAAATAAAAAAAAGACGTTCAGTTAAAAATCATATTTTTTGAAAACATCGGATTTTTTTTTGACATAGATGCTCAGCTAAGGAACGTGCATAAAATAATTTAGTCAACTTCAAAACAAGACCTGGCAGGCTGATCATAACAAAACCTGCCAGGTCAAAGTAAAATACAGACCTGATTACGCTTTTGACCTGCCAGGTTTGGTTTTAACCTGGCAGGTCTGGTTTTGACTTTGGTTTTGACTTGAAGAAGTTATTTCATGCGCGATCCTAAAAATAAGATTTTTTCGGTTTATCATTGGCCCGAAGTATTGAGGGATCTTATTTTTTTTTGACAATGTCCAAGCTCAGTAATATTTAAATAAAATCAATCATTTA
>JBDLJY010000293.1:0-8322 GCA_039714115.1 Pseudomonadota bacterium
TGGTTGGAGATTCACAGCGTTAATCAATCAAAGCCTTTTTTGGGGAGACGAAAAGCGAGGTAGAAAAAGAAGCTAATCGTGATTTAGCCATTTATACCACGTCACTTGGTTTAGCTATAGCTGGAGCTTTATTCTATCCACCTTTGAGTCTTCTCAGTGTCCCCGGCTGGATTTATATCTCAATGCCATTAAGTTAAGCAGCTTTATATATTATGGGGTTTGTACGGCTAGATACTGCAGCCGTGACAATCTTGTATATTATGTCGCATCGCGCATGGATAAAGGGTGTTGGAATTCTGATGGAGGAGCGAGGAAAATAAAACGTCTCTATTGATTTTTTTTTGAAATGATGATATTGTGTATTGTTACCTATTATACTACAACCAACGAGTAGAAAATTATGGAAACCCGACCATTAACGAGATCTGAAATTAAAGCGGTTTTAAAGCAAGCCGACAAGCCACGCGATAAAGTTTTGTTGGTATTGGGTTTTAATAGCGGCTATAGAATTAGTGAGTTGTTGTCGTTGCGAGTCAAAGATATTTACTTTGAAAAAAGGGGTCGCTGGCAGGTGCGCGATGTCGTTACAATTGCCAAGGACAAAATGAAGGGTAAACGCCGCGCCCGTTCAATTCGCCTGAATTCTGATGCTAAACGCGCATTGAGGGAATATATTGAAGAGCTAGATATGCTGCCAGATACGCCGCTTTTCGGTGGTAAAAAGAACCATGGTCGCAAGGCAATTACACGTCAAACTGCATGGCGAATTTTCAAAGAATTGGCTAAAATGACATTAGGAGAAACCGATAGGATTGGCACTCATACAATGCGTAAATCGTTTGCCACGCATTTGTATTTGGCTACCCATGATATTTATCGCATCAAGTCCTCGTTAGGCCACGCATTTGTCACCACAACTGAACGCTATATTAAGGACGGAATTTCAATGCTTGACAACACGGTTGAGGATTTTGGTTTGACATAAACGACAAAATGCTTCACAGGAAACACACACGGAAACACTTGTGATGAGTACGCGCATGGCTAGTATAAGTAACTTAATGCAAATTACAACGTCATACAGAAGCATTAAGAAGCCTCTTATGAGAAGGAAAGCTTGTAGAAGTGTTTAAGGGGGTCAGCTTGCCGAACCAATGTAAACGCCTTAACACGAGCCATAACACCATACAGAAGTAATCAGAAGCGTTTTATGGCTAGGAGATATTTGATAGGGATTTGTATATTTTAGGCAAAAGAATGCCGACGAATATTCTTAGTATTCGTCGGCACGCATTTCATTCAATAACAACAATAGATATAACGGGGACGTACTCTATAAAGCAATCACAAAGCTTATACAAAACGTCTAACAAAATTAATTTTATCATTTTCGCGCGGCGTTTTGCAAGCATTTTTATACCGGATTTTATAGAAAATATGTCCCTCGATGGAGGGCATAATGACTGCCAGAATTGAATATTATAAGTCACATCGCGCTGATATAGAAGGCGCGTTGATTGACGATGCTAAAAGCTGGCTTAATAGCTTTAACCAAGGGTTTGATGGAGTTCTTCGTTTGGATGATAACGCGCATGAATTACCGGGTGCCGGGAAAGACAAAGGCAAGGTAGCCTATATGGGTTCAATGCGTACAAATAAAGGGGCTTCGTACATTACCCTAACCATTATTTTTCAACGGGCAAGCGTGCCTAACGAGAGCTACAAGGGTAGTCGTGCGATAAGAGAACAGCTTTGGGATAATTACAAACGCTGCGGAAATACCCATTGTTTTAGACCAAACGCAACTACAATCGACGTGCAATTAAATCGCGCTGCTAAGGCCAAACATCAGTCCGAGGCTAAACGTGAGGCTGCTAAAAAGGCCGCTAATGTCAAGCGTGACTTGGCAAAATATGGTGGCTTATCTAATGACCATCAAGGCAATCAGGCCGCTTATTTGACCAAGAAAAAGTTGAACGACTTTATACCGCGTGGTTCTGTGAGGTATGGTACTGATAAACATGGCGATTTTACTGCCATTCAATTGGTCAATTTGGAATCTGGCAAACCAGTTGGCATCCAGCGGTTTTATGATAGGAGTATCAAAGACCGTAAGACTAACAAGGACTTTACTTGGGGAATGGTCAAAAGTGGTGCGTGCCATATCTTAGGTGAGATTGATAAAGATTATGCCGGATTACTCACAATCTGTGAGGGTTATGCCGATGGCGTAGTTGCTCACAATCGCACACAAGCACCTGTAATTATTGGACTTGACGCGGGTAATTTGGATGCAGTCACACAAGCAGCCAAGGTAAAATATACCAAGGCTGATATTGTAGTAATTTGTGATAACGATGCCCACAAGTATGATCGCGTGGACAATGGCGGCGTTTTAAAAGGTGTTGAGGCCGCTGGCAAGGCAGGATGTAAATATATCATCCCTGATTTTTCAGGTTATGACCAGTCCGGCAAGCCCAAGGATTTATGGGATTTGTGGCAGTTAGGCGGTGATGAAGCGGTTGATGCTTTACTGAATTCACCTCAAGAATCGCCTTAAAATTTTCGATAATTCAGGTTAAATTTCATTGGGTTAGAATCATTTTGGAAGGAAGTAGAGCGGGTTGTTAAATACAATCATCGGCTTGGCAATCTGAAGAAAGCCATTGAAGCTGTACTTGAATTCTCAAAGCCCCATTTATACCGGCTTGAAATCACTAAAGAAGCTGTTCAGAATCATGTAGAGAATGGCAAGGAAAGCGCGTTAAAATCCCACATAAAGAGAATTGTAGCCGCGTATAAAAACCGGCTTGCACCGGCTAACCATACCGTCAATATAGAAAGGGATTTAACGGGAATTGAATTGAACCACAAAACGCTGGTTATTGAGAGTGGTTTAGGCACTGGTAAGACTGAGTGGATTAAGCAAAATGTCTTTGAGAATCCAGACATTGAGACAGTGCTTGGTATCCTGCCACGCACTGCACTTGCTAAGAATTTGGCGGTTAGACTGGGAGCGGCGGACTACGAGGATATTAAATCTGCCACACCCGATACGCTGCACTATATGGACACGCGCAAAATAGTATGTGTTTCCAATAGCTTGGAATTGCTAAGAGAAAAGCTTGGCTTCTCTAATGACAAAAAGTTTGATGCCATCGTGTTGGATGAGGTTGAGTTAAATATCCATCATTTATTCAGTGAGACATTTGATAGCAATGAGCGTGCAATCGCGCTTATCCTATTGATGAATTTGGTAAGGAATGCCAAGTATGTTATTTGTTGCCAAGCCCAGATTACCCCGCTTACAATGGACTTTTTGAAGGCTTGCGGGCGCGATGACATTTACGTTATTCGCAATGAATATCAACGGTATAAAGGCTTGGCAGTGGACTTCCTTATCCAAAAAGCCGATTGTAGAATGCGCTTGGATGAATTGATTGATGAAGACAAGCCAGTCATCGTGCCTTGTACTTCGGCTAAATTTGCCCGTGGCCTTGCTTTAGAATTGCAAGCAAAGTATCCACACAAAAGAATTTTGGAAATTGACCGCGATAATAGCCATGAACCAGCGCAAGCCAAGCTACTGGCTGACGTGGAACGGGGCGTGATCAACTTGGACGTGCTAATCCACTCGCCATCATTAGAGCAAGGCGTGTCAATTGACGTGCCGCACTTTAAGAATGTCGTCGGATTCTGTGATGCTGGTGAGGGTATTGGCGCACCCGATAGCTTTGCTCAGATGATGTTCAGGTCACGGCATTTAGAGAGGGTATCGTTATGGGTTGACCCAAGGATTGATGCACAACCGACGGATTATAAACAGTATTTGGCCGAACAAACGGCTCGTTTCCAGGTTGGAGCTAGGGTAACAGAGATTGATGGTAAGAAGGGTTGGTTTTTTGAGGAAACCGACGACGTGGTATTAGCTGCCAAAGCCAAAGCAGCTACCCAAGCGGCTAAAAACGACACGCAAGGTGAGGTCTATGCCATTTTACATACGATGGGCTGCAATATAAACATCGTTGAGGATATGGCGGCTGATAACAAGGCTGGGATTGAGGCGTTGAAAGATGCCAAAGTACGGCAAAAAGATGAGTATAATGAGCGTGTTACCGCGGCTCAACAAATCACCCCTACGCAATACAAGGAAATTTTGGACGGTTTATGCATAGTACCCTTTTCATTAACGAACTTTCATAAACCTAAAATAATGGGTTGTAAATAAGAAAGCGTACCTTATATAGTGCTGAGACGTATAACTAACTGACAACACCAAACAATGAAATACGTTAGCAGCAAACAAGCGAGTAAGCAATTAGGTTTACACCCAAATACACTGAGACATTACGCCGACAATGGAACAATTGAGGTTTATAGAACAGAGTCAGGCCAAAGACGATACAACGTCGAAGCCTACCTTGGTCAACAAAAACAAAGCACCACCTTATGCTACTGTAGAGTCTCAAGCCCAAAACAGCGAGACGATCTCAAAAGGCAAGTCCAATTTATGCGAGAACAGTACCAAAACGCCGAAACGAAGTAACGGAGCTTGCGACGATCAATCGTCAAAGACGTTGGCAGCGGACTCAACTATAAGCGTCGTGGGCTTAAATCCATACTGGAACGGGCAATGCGAGGCGAACAACTCGAAATTGTGGTTGCCCATAAAGACAGGCTCGCAAGATTTGGATTGGGCGGCGGAGCCGCCACTTCGTTTGAACTTATCGAATGGATTATCCAAGAAAACGGTGGAAAAATCGTGGTTCTCAAGCAGACTAATTTATCCCCAGAGCAGGAGCTCACAAACGTTCTTCTTAACATCCTCCATGTATTCTCATGTCGGATGCACGGACTCAGAAACTATAGAACCCAAGTCCGCAAAGTCTTGTCCGAGTCAGAAGCCAAATCATGAAGATGCCACGGTCAGCGAAGCATCACTGCGACAGAATGATTGTAGATGCTACGTGTTCAATGAAACCATTGAATACATTCGGTCTTGTGTCAACTTTTCGCCCTCAATAACGGAGATAAAAAATGATTTGTTAAGACATTTGCCCAAATGGTGTGATGATGTGCCTTTTAAAATTAAAGCGAGAGCCGTTAAAGAAGCGCACCAAGCGTTTAAGTTGGTTGAAGATGAGCCGATTACAAGAGCTAAAACCATTAAGCTTAAGCCAACCTCAGCGCAAAAGCAAATATTCCCAAAATGGAACGATTGTAGCCGTTACGTGTTCAATCAAACTATTGATTACATTCGCTCTTGTGTGAACTTTTCGCCATCTTGGATGGAAATTAAGAAAGACTTACTCAAACAACTCCCTTCGTTTTGTGATGAGGTTCCTTTTCTAATCAAGGGGCAAGCCGTCAAAGAAGCACATCAAGCCTATTGGAAGGCAAAGGGGTATCCAAAATTTAGAAGCCGGAAAAATCCGACACAATCTTGCTACATTCCTAAGAGTGCGATAAAAGAAGCCGGAATTTATCCGCGTGTATCTGGCAAGAACTTGTCTTACACAGAAGCCTTGCCAGAAGAACCACTAGATGGCCGACTGATTTACCAATATCACGAATGGTTTTTGTCCGTCCCACAAAAAATAGAAACCCGTCAATCTGGCCCGAACCAAGGGCGTGTGGTTGCTCTTGATCCAGGGGTACGAACATTCCAAACTTTTTTCTCAGAATTTATGGCCGGGCAGATTGGTTATGACGATTTTGGGCGTATTCAGCGTCTTTGTTTTTATTTGGATGATTTGATTTCACGTACTTCTAAGGCAAAAAGTCAAGCCAAAAGAAGAATGAAGAACGCCCAAGCCCGGATGAGAAAGAAGATTAAGAATCTTATCAAAGAAATTCACTTCAAAACGGCACGTTTTTTGGTGGACAACTTTGATGTCGTTTTATTACCTACATTTGAAACTCGCCAAATGGCGAGTAAGTCTGGTCGCAAGCTACGTTCAAAAACCGTTAGGGCAATGTTGACTTGGGCGCATTATCAATTCAAAGTGCGCTTGAAAAATAAAGCTCTTGAGTTTGGTAAAAAGGTGATTGACGTGTGCGAAGCTTACACCAGCAAGACTGTCAGTTGGACAGGCGAGTTGAAAAAAGTAGGTGGGTCAAGAGTAATAGAAGCTGGTGGTATAAAAATGGATCGCGATTTGAATGGTGCCAGAGGCATTTTTCTACGATCATTGATTGATTCACCAGCTTTGATGGGGCAACCATAAAGGATTGCCCCTACATGCGTTTGAGATGTTTTCAAACTTTGAGAGATACCTCCCCTTCGGGGCATGTTAGCGAATGGAAACGTTTGTTAACAAAAAAGTATCGGAAATAAAGCCACGCAGGAGCAACACTACGAGGCCGAACGGCATAAACTTGAAAGTGAGTTGGCCACAGACCTTGACCAGTTAGATGAGGATGAAATTGAGGCCACATTTAAACTGTGGGGTCAAGGCAAGGTGCAAAAGGTGATTAGAGCTTTGGGAGAGGCGGTATTGAGCCCCCGGCACGCAATAGCGGTTACCAAACACCTACTTGAAACTAAGGCTCAAAATAGTGAAGCGCACGGTTTTTGGACGCGCTGGCTCATTAGGGCTGGGATTTTTCAGTCATTAGGTGGACGGCTTGTGAGCGGGCGAATTGAATTTGATGACCGTTGGTGGACATACGACGATTTAAAGCAAACCTGGTGGTACAAGTGGGCTTGTGAGCATAAGGATGCTGTTAACAGTTCAGACTTGGGCGCACGGATTAAAGGTGACGCGCCTACTAATAAGGAGATTGGTATGTGGATCCGTGCTATGGGCATACTATTATCATCCAAGCAAATTGATGCCCATAAATTGGATGAACAAGTCTATCAGAAAAATGAATCTGCAACAGACCTGCCTTGTATATCCTTAAAGAATAAAAAGGTGGGTCTCTTACTTTAAAACGCCAAAACTACCAAAAAATCAGTAGAATCAGTTATGTTTAAGGGGCAAGCTCCCCACGTCACAAATAATTCTTATGACTTTAATTATGATATAATTAAAAAAATTTTGGAGCTAAAATTTCTAATTATAAGTCTAGGTTTTACCAGCCTAACAGTTTTTCCAGACTGAACCACTAATACCTGCCTTCTTGAACTTCCCTAAGTTCCGACGCAGAGACAGACTACTACAAATAATTATTGTCTGTCAAGAACTTTTTTAATTGGTTTTCATTTTGTGGTTTTGGTGTTTAATGCTAACTGTTGCAAAAAAATGGCACATCTAAGGCCAAGTCAAAACGAGACCAAGTTAGGCTGTATCAAGTCAACGCTAAGGCCAAGCAGCCCTTAATTGACGTGCTACCCCGCCGCTACAAGGCTGGCACCATGCCGTGGGTTAGGACGGCTCAAGACTATTTGGAGACCAAGGCACAAGATGCGGTGTATGATGGCACGACGATTATAGAGCCGGATATGGTGCGTCAAGCCATAAGGGGCGGGCTTTTGGACTCGCTGCGTATCCACCTCAATAAAGATGGGTGCTACGAGTGCGACCCATATTTTCTATTTACATACAAGGGCTTACGTGGAACGTCCTGGTATCAATGGGCTTGCGAGCATAAAGATGAGGTAAATGCCGCGAATTTAGGGGCTCAGTTTACCGGTGATGCGCCGTCGGACAAGGCGATCAACAAATGGATTGGAGCTATGGGGATTTCCCTGGTTTCGACCAAAGTTGATGCCAGCAAACTTGTTGATTTCAAAGAATAAAAAAACGACCCCTACGGAAATAGTAGCTTTGGCCACCTTATCCAGTCGCCAGATAAGGCGGGCGCGGCCAATAAAGCCGCGGGGTTAAAAACAAAATGATGAAAAACAACAACGTACAATGGCATACAAAGTCAAACCAAAGTCCATGAAAAAACTGGCAGATATATTGGGTGTCAAAGTGCCGGACAATCCTGATGAGCCAGCCAATAACGCGCCAAACGTTCAAGATGCGCCTGTTTATGACGAGCCGCCGATTGATACCTATGCTCAGTACGCGCCGGGTGATATTGAACAATATGAATTCACGCCGGGTGATTATAGATCGCCAAATGACCTGCCAATGCATGTTGAGGCTATGCCGATTGAAGATATTAAGAACGTGCTGTCGGATGAGGTGCGTAAATACCGGCGCACTACGCTATTTTTAGCTATGTCGTTGTGTAATACGACCAGAGAAAACGTCATCAAAGCGGTGGAGAGTATTAAATACATTCACTAATTTTATAGAAAATTATAGATAAATATAGATGAATATTATACCAAATAATTTCAAATAATTAGGTGATTTTAACAAATAG
>JBDLJY010000294.1:0-8276 GCA_039714115.1 Pseudomonadota bacterium
TACGTCGCCATTGACGGTTAGGGTTTTGTTACTAATTGCTGCTCCGGTTGATTCTAAAATACTGCCTGAAGTAATAACTAATCCAGAAATAGTCGCATGGCTCTCAAGATAAACGTGTCCATTAATTTCTACATCATCGGTTTCGACAGGCACACGGGCTTCTACCCAGGTAGCCGGATCATTCCAATTGCCGCCTATGGGGACAGTATGGAGCGTTTCTGCTTGTACTGAAAATATTTGTAGTATTAAAAATACTGCTGTTGTTAGTATGTTAAGTCGATTTAACATGGTTTTGTTTTCCTATTTTCCTATTTGGTTTTATTACATCGTATCGGGAAATCCGCTCCGCTTCATTCCCGAAACAACGATTTTTTGTTATTTAACAAAAAACACTACGGGTTCCAATCCATTATAAACAAGCCTACCATCCTCAAGCCGATAAGCCACATACAAACTGAATTCTCCCGCGAACTCAAGTTTGCCTTGATAAACATTAACTTCTAAATAGTCAGGCAAACTCTCATAACTCGCCGCTGCTTGTAAACTCTCTTTTTCACCATCCCAAGGATGCCAATCCAATCCTTCACGATAGTAAGCCATTACTTCTTCAGAGTGGTGTTTTACCCAAACCAAAATTTCAGCCGGCTGATTAATATCTTCGGGCGCTGGATAGATTGTAAAATCGATCTTTACATTATTAGACAGCTTACCAAGGATACCTATAAAATAAGCCGCACTTTCTGTTTGAATATTTGATTGGTTTATTTCCAATCCATTATTTTCAAACACTAGGCTTGCACTCTTACGGCTAGTGGGTGAGGTGCTGTTTCGCAAAACAACAGTGTCTTTTTCGTTTATTGTGCTTATCTGCCCAAACCTTATCCCGCCAAGTGTAAGCACATCAACGGTTTCAGCCACATGTTGAATTTCGTCGTCTTTAGACTGCTCCTCTTCCAATTTCAAACCCAGTTGTGGGAGTGTCGTATCTAAAGTAATTTGTTGCAATTGATAGTCAAGGCTTTGTCCGCCCAGTGTGACAATACCTGCTCCGCTGGCACTATAAATGGCTAAATAGCCAATCGTTTCTTCAGCATGATTGCCACCCTTTTTCTCTTCTTCAAACAATGCCGCTTTGAAATAACTATTCGTGACTTCTTGAGCACGCACTGTGACAGGTTGCGAGTCATTATAAGTTTGTATGGTCAAAAATAGGCGCGGTTGAGCTGGGAAAACTTGATTAAAATAGACAGTTTTCCATTTTTTACTTTTGTCGAGTCCAAATTGTCCCACTTCCCAAATGTTGCCATCAGGCATGAAATAACGTCCAGCTTCAAGTGCTAAATAGGGCATGGTTTCTTGGGCATGTTGACTATCCAGGTATTGCCATTCTTGAAATTGCAATTCAAAGTTTGATGTCTCGACATTGCGTAGGCGAACTACACCGAGTTCAAAGTCATTATTGCTTGCAGGCGCGGCTATTATGACAGGATTTTGATAACTAACCGTAAAATCAGTATTTTTCCATTGATGGCTGGTTTCTACAACACCTTGTTCACCTAAGTTAGCGGGTGGTGTCGAAAAGGCTTGCCGTAAAGTGACGGTGTCATTTTCGTTTATTGTGCTTATTTGTCCAAAGCTTATATCGCCAAATGTAAGCACTTCAACGGTTTCAGCTGCATGTTGAATTTCATCGTCTTTAGACTGTTCCTCTTCCAATTTCAAACCCAGTTGTGGGGATGTCGTATCCAAAGCAATTTGTTGCAACTGATAATCAAGGTTTTGTCCGCCCAGTGTGACAATGCCTGCGCTGCTGGTACTATAAATGGCTAAATAGCCAATCGTTTCTTCAGCATGATTGCCACCCGTTTGCTCTTCTTCAAACAATGCCGCTTTGAAATGACTATTCGTGACTTCTTGAGCACGCACAGTGACAGGTTGCGAGTCATTATAAGTTTGTATAGTCAAAAATAGGCGCGGTTGGGCCGGGAAATTTTGACTAAATTGGATAGTTTCCCATCTCCCACTTCCGTCGAGTTGAAATTGTCCCACCTCCCAAATGTTGCCATCTTCCATGAGATAACGTCCAGTTTCAAGTGCTAAATAGGGGATGGTTTCTTGGGCATGTTGATCATCCAAGTATTGCCACTCTTGAAATCGCAACTCAAAATCTGTCGTTCCGACATTGCGTAAACGGACTACACCTGGTTCAAGATCATTACTACTTGCAGGCGCTGCTATTACAATCGGGGTTGATGAATACGTTTCTGATAAACCTATTGTTTGCCAATTGTGATTGACACTGTAGGTGCCCATTTCTCCAATAGTCAAAAGTGATTGGATAGTGGTTGTTTCGCTAACACTGTTGTTGTCAGTATTTGGATCGATTGTGGTAGCACTGACTGTCGCTGTATTTGTTATCTCTCCCAATGTGCTTGGTGCTGTCACATTAATCGTAATAGACTCAGAGTCTCCTACAGCAAGCTGAGCCAAATCACAAGTCACAGTGCCGTTAAGCTCTTGGCAAGTCCAATCTGTGCCAGTAGCACCGATAAAACTTACTCCGGTGGCTAAGATATTTTCTACTTGTACATTGTTTGCTATGTCTGAACCAGCATTATTAACAGTCAGGGTATAGCTGAAATTGGCACCAACATAAACGGGATCAGCGGAATCTACTAAAGTCAATGACAAATCGGCTTGTGGCAGTGGAATAATCGTCGTTACCTCGCTAACAGTATTATTGTCAGTATTTGGATCGAGCGTGCTAGCACTGACTGTCGCTGTATTTATTATCTCTCCCAATGTGCTTGGTGCTGTCACATTAATCGTAATAGGCTCAGAATCTCCTACAGCAAGCTGAGCCAAATCACAAGTCACAATGCCATCAAGCTCTTGGCAAGTGCCACTGGCACTGATAAAGCTTACTCCGGCGGCTAAGACATTTTCTACTTGTACATTGTTTGCTATGTCTGAACCAGCGTTATTAACAGTCAAGGTATAGCTCAAATTGGCACCAACATAAACGGGATCAGTAGAATCTGCCAAAGTCAACGACAAATCGGCTTGTGGTGGCAGAGGAATAACCGTCGTTATTTCGCTAACAGTATTATTACTGATATTTGGATCAAGCGTAGTAGCACTGACTGTCGCTTCATTCGTTATCTCTCCCACTGTGCTTGGTGCAGTCACATTGATCGTAATAGACTCAGAATCTCCTATAGCAAGCTGAGCCAAATCACAAGTCACAATGCCATCAAGCTCTTCGCAAGTGCCACTAGCACTGATAAAGCTTACTCCGGCAGCTAAGACATTTTCTACTTGTACATTGCTTGCTACGTCTGAACCTGCATTATTGACAGTCAGGGTATAGCTCAAATCGGCACCGACATAAACGGGATCAGCAGAATCCACCATAACAACTGACAAATCAGCCTCACAACTGTTTACAACGCTAGGCGTTGGAACCATTTGAACATAATGGCTGGTATTACGTTGCCCGCCTGCACCATTTTCACAACGCCCGATAGAATCACTCACACCATCCTCATCAATTTGCGGTTCATCAGGATTAAGCAAAGCTAATAAACCAAGATCATCTTCAGTGCCGTAAACTAAGGCATCAAGTAAGTTATTTGTCGTAATGGCAGTACCATCAGGAAAACCATTACCCATATAAAGTGCTATCGCATCAGTACCATCAGCCAGCCAATCATTTTCGGGCACAGTTAGATCAGCATTTGCGATTTCGCTACCGCCAATCACAAAATAACCATCAGCATCAGTCGTCAAACCATCCAAATCAAAAGCAGCATAAGACTGATCAGACTCACCATCAAACAACACAACCATTAAACCATCCAATGGAGTATTACCAATACCGCCATCATAAAGCTCAATAAATTCATTGTTTTCAATAACTTGACTATCAGCTTCGTTGATAACAATATCAGGTATTTTAAGGCTTGGATCACTGCCCAAAAGACATTCCTCTAAATCTGAAATGCCATCGTTATCAAAATCACTCCGCCCATCCCGTTCTAAATTACCAAAGTATTGCATTTCACAACTATCTGGCATTCCATCTCCGTCAGAATCCTCCACGCTCGAATAGACAATAATACGAGCCGTTTGTGAAGTTTCTAAAGTACCATCAGAAGCGGTGAAAGTAACATCATAGCTTCCGGCTTGTCCTTTAACAGGAGTCCAATCGAAAAAGGCTTCACCCTCATTTTGTACTACAAAACGGGCACCACTGGGCAAATTAGTAGCCGAAAGAGCAGGTATAGTTCCATTGGGATCACTGGCTTTGACTAAAAAAGAAATCTGTTGATTTTCGGGAGTGGTGCGATCTGGAATGAATTGTAAAACTGGGGCTTGCGCTCCTTGAGTCACCGTCTCTAGGGTGATTTGATATTGTCCAGTGCTATTGCTATCAAACAGCTTAATAAAATAATCCCATTCATTATTTTCACGACGGCTTTTTGAGAGCCAAACATTATCAAGTGATAAAACTTTGCCATCTGAACGCACAACTTGCTTAATAGCTTTTGTGCCAGCAAGCGGATCGGAAAGTTTGACATATAAAAACCCAGCCGTCGCTGGCGCACTTATACTATAAGTGCTTTGACTTTCCAATTGCAGCGTTGCATCGCCAGAATGATCATTGACTTCAGTATCTAAACCATGAGACTCGTAAACGCGCAAAATGTCGCCGTCTTTAGCTAAAAAGTCACGAATATCATCACGTCCAGGTAAATCAACCAGTACATCTTTTTCCAAGAAGTGCGTGTTGGTCGCTTCTATGAGAGAAGTAAGTTCGCCACCGAGTTCATCAGCGTGTGTAAAACTTGCATTGAATTCAGTAAATTCTCCAGAAAGAGTGGTGATCATTTGCCAACGCCCGACAGCGGTTTTGCTGGCTTTTATGTCACCGAAATCTATCAAGAGACTAGGATTTGCTGGTTGGTTATTGACGCTGCTGCCTATGATTTCAAACCCAATGAGCAAGCCAAGTTCGTTCTCAACAATACGTGGTTGTGCTGACTCTATTTTGAGCTGACGCGCAACGCCGTATCCATCGTTTTTGATCCGCACGCCTAGCGTATAAGGTACAGGAGGTTCTATTTCTGGGGTAAAAGCGTCATCGCCATAAACTTCGTCGGGTAGGAAATAATCAAGCGTCAAAAGTGGCTGGGGCTTAACAAAAATGTAGTCGGCTGTGACTTCGGTAGCGTGCTCTTCTCCGCCCATAGCATATTCTAGGGTTGCGCCTATGTAATATAAGGTACCAACTGTGCCGCCTGATCCGGGCGCGGGAATGATGAGCCAATGAATGTCAGCACTGGATGAGGCAGGTATGACACCGTTACCATTGATATCGTCAATGCCTTCCATTGTATCTATGTCAATAAAAAAAAGCGCGGTGGTGTCATTTGGATCGGAAGTGGCATGAACAGGATCGCCATTTTCGTCGGCAAAGGTGACATTTATTTTTAGATTTTCTAGATCTAGGTTAGTTAAACCGTTGCTGATTCGCATGTGCGCGTCAAAGGCTTGTCGTTCTAGAGTAAGTTCCTGCTTAATCTCTATTTTGACGACGGCACAAAGCCCCTCTTCAGCGGCTTCTATGTTTATTTGTAATCCAACAATAATGAGTAGGATTAGATATCTGTATATTTTTGTCATTTGTTTTTCCTTAGTACAACTAATTGAGAAATAAACGAATTGGGTTATGGCTCAATTGTCGTTTTTAATTCGTTTTTTTCTTAATTAGTTGTACTCAACTTTCAGTTCAATTCATTTTAATTTTCAATCTGTCATCAGAAGACCAAAAACGAGAAGTTTTCTCTTTTGGAGAAAGAATTTGCATGACAATGTAATCTGATTGTTTATCCATAAAAACTTTATTTTGTGGATCAGCCAACAGCCATTTCCCATCTAAATAAAATTCCGCCCAATTGTGATAATCCTGTGGCTTTAAAACGCTATCTTGTTTGTAAACATATCCTGCTATTCCTCGCGCAGGAATGCCATTAGCTCTAGCGAGTGCAGTAAATAAATACATATATTCGGTACAATCGCCACGTTTTTGACGTAGCGCATAAAGAGCACCTCGATTTTCAGGTATATAGCCAGCGTATTGTATGTGTTTGGCTACCCAATTAAAAATATTCTCAATTGTGAACAAAGGTTCATCAGAGCCAAGTTTTTTCGCAACGGTTTGTATTTCAGAATGCGATACTTGGATAAAGGGTTCTTCTTCAATAAACTCCAATTTATTTGGTATTGAGTTAACTGTTTTAGCAAGTTTAAGTTCAGTTGTAATACTGATTTTTCTAACCGCATAAGGCGGTATGTTTGTCAGTTCAAAATGTAGCGTTTGATTGCCCAAATTGTCTGTCAATATTTCATACGAATGTGAGCTTTTTATTTGTACAACTTTTTGGGTAACGGTTTGTTTAACCGGAGCTTGTGCCCAAAAGTCGGCTTTTTTGATTAGCTGATTCCCAGCGTTTTTCAGACTAAAGCTGTAACGTAGTGTACGTGGTATTTCATATTGGTTTTTAATGACTTCCTTTATAACTTCTTTTGTAATTGGTTTTTCAATAGGGGATTGCCATAATAATAATGAAATTCCAATAACAACAATTGGGAAAAATATTTTTTTCATGGGCTAATAGTGTCAAATAAATTACTGATTTTTAATAATTTATTGCAGCCACTTGTTTAAGATAATCTTGATAGGCATGTATGCCGCCTTGGAGATAGTAAATGTTGTTGGTATTGCGTAATAAGGCTTGAGCTTTTAGGTAGTCTTTTTCTTGTGTGCTGATTATTAATATATAGGTTTTTTTTATAGCGGCGATTGCTTGGGTTATTTTTTGAGTGAAGTTGTTATCAGAAATAGGCAAGTTAACAACGGAGGAGGCAAGTTGCTTATTAGGGATAGAAGAAATGTTAACGACTAACCAATGTTGGTAGTGACGCTCTTTGTAAAATTGGGCGGGTGTTATTCTGTTGAGCTTGTGTTGGTTTCCGGGCCATTGGTTGAGTCCGCCTTCTAAAACCGAAACTTTGTTGAAACCGGCTTTGCCCAAGGCGAGATAAAGGTTTTCTAGTTCTCGGTAGCTGTGCCCTTGGTTGAGGAGTATAAGGTGCTTGTTTTTTAGGAAGTTTTTTGTTTTTAAGAAATGTGGAGGGATGTTGAGTGAGCCTGGGATGTTTTGGTGCTGAAAAGCTTTGTTGTGGCGTATGTCAATGAGCAGAGCTTTTTTTTGTGTGTAAAGTTCAAAGGCGTTCTGTGGGGCGATATAGTGGGTGCTTAGGCGTTTTTGCGAGCCGGTTTTAAATAGGGGTTGGGATTGGCTGGGTAGTAGTTGAGTGTTTTGGATGGTTTTTGTTGGTGTAGGGATGGCGCAGTGGGGGCCGCTTGGGTTGTTAGCGGTGAAAGCGTTAAACAGAGTGCTATTGCTATTTGTTGTTTATTCATTGTTGCTAATTTTTTTTGTCAATATCAACGGAACGGTAACATTACATCACGAGCGATGCGTGGGGCATATTATTTTGGGGGTTTCCTTATACCGAACAAAATACCGACGAACGGTTGTTTTTAACCGACGAACGGTCCAAGCTTACGTTATTACTGGCCTTCAGCTTTGAGCATTTTGAGAGCTATTTGAAAACGGAGGGCAAAATGACTTGTACCGGACGGGGTTTGCAACCCAATGCCATTAAGTTAAGCTTAACATTTTGATTTTCTTAATGTATTTGTTTGTTGAACCAGAAAATTCTCTGCGAGATTCACATCCGATAAAAAAGGTCAATGCCATAAGTAATTGTAACTTATTGATCTAAATTATTTTTTTATTGCCTCACTAAATCGCCATTAAGCCTATCAAAATCAAGTACCCCTTGCTTTACTATTTCCAAAAATTACCTAGCCTAAAATTAATGGCATTGGGTTGCAAACCCCGTCCGGCATAGTTCGGTTCCCACGCCGGCGCATGGGAACCAGAGAAAACACCATTATTGGTTAGGTTGCCTGATAGATTGAGAATCAGTAGGGTGCGTCCTACGCACCATGATCTACACCTTTACCAAGGTGCGTGGGACGCACCCTACATTCGCTCCGTCTCAACATACAAATTTACCGGAGCATTTAATCACCGTCCCCAATATGAATAGAAACATTATCGTTTATTTTCAGTGTAGTCGCTTTATCAGGCATCTGACGCTGATCGGTTTTCGTGCGTTGTAAGTGGCTTTGAAGCATATCT
>JBDLJY010000295.1:0-8262 GCA_039714115.1 Pseudomonadota bacterium
AAGATTTCCGCTGTGGTAAATTATGGTATCTCAACAGATAATCTTGAGATATTTACGCTGTTTGGAGAGCCAACTACGTGGTTGCAGTTGGATTGACTATTAACGAAAGGCTGAATAGTCAAGATATACAAGAACTGATAAGAGGTTTTTATGAATTTATACTTAAAAATCCGCAAATGGCGATGTTTTTGGGGCCATTTATTTATACTACTACTGGCAAGCAGCTTGCCGCTAACACTACCCGCCGGCACTCCGCCGGTCATCCATTCTGTCAAATCACCCTGTAGTGATCCAATGTCCGATGCCCAAGTAGCAGCATTGCGGGGAATTTCAGTTAAAACAGTCAAGCTGTTGCATACCCAGCGCGGCATGCTCAACAGTGAAATTTGCGGCCTTTCAGAGGCCAAACTTAAACGTGCGATCAACAAAGCTCACCATCCTAAGCCGGATCATCCCGGCGAAGCGGCTGCTTTTCGGAATTTGCAACTACAGGATGAAAATGGTTTTATTCCCCCCGATGGTTTTATCAATGCCAAAAAACATATTGATATGATGGCCAGTTTTGCGCCCCTAACGGGTGGTATTGATCGCAATAGTTGGGAATGGATAGGCCCGGGCAATGTTGGTGGTAGGATTCGTTCCATAGTGATCCATCCCAGCAATCCAGATAAAATGTGGATAGGTAGTGTCTCCGGCGGGATATGGGAAACCACCGACGCTGGTGCATCTTGGGGACCGATATGGGATTTCATGCCTAATCTAGCCATTTCCACAATGGTGATGGATCCCAGCGATTCCAACGTGATGTATGCGGGAACGGGTGAAGGTTTTTTCAATGTTGCTCCTATCCAGGGTGCTGGTGTCTTCAAAAGTACCGATGGTGGTACCAGTTGGTCTCAATTGGCATCTACCGCCAGTTCTAGTTGGTATTATGTCAACCGTTTGGCGATGTCGCCTGATGGTGCTACCCTTTTGGCTGCCACTAAGAGCGGTATCTGGCGTTCAACAGACGCTGGTTCCACATGGTCACAAGTGACAACAACAAGAACCTTAGATATTGATTTTCATCCTACCGACAACAATCGCGCCATCGCTGGAGACAAGAGCGGAAATGCCTATTATTCAACTGATGGTGGAGTAACGTGGACAACGGTTAGTATCGTCGATAGTAACCGTGTAGAGGTCACTTATGCGCCAAGCACACCCACTACCGTTTATGCTTCTGTCGATCAAAACAAGGGCGAAATCTGGAAAAGTACCGACGGTGGTGCAAGCTACACCCGAGTCAACACTGGCGATAATTTCTTAGGTTCACAAGGCTGGTATGACAACATAATCTGGGTTGATCCCACCAACGCCAATACGGTCATTGTCGGCGGTATTGACTTGTGGCGTAGCACCGATGGCGGCGCAACTTTGACCAAGATTAGCCACTGGCAGAGTTCGCCTATCTCGGCACATGCCGATCATCATACCATTATCGTACATCCCAATTTTAATGGTAGCAGCAACAAGACCGTTTTTTTCGGCAACGATGGCGGGATTTACAAGGCTGATGATGTTTATACCGTCGCGGGCACAAGTGGCTGGCAAGAATTGAATAACAATTTGGGGATCACCCAGTTTTACGGCGCGGCGGGTAATGTCTCTTCTGGCGTTATCGTTGGCGGTACTCAGGATAATGGTACTCTGCGTTATAACGGCGATACCGAAACCTGGACTGAAATGTATGGTGGTGATGGTGGTTTTTGTGCCGCTGATCCCAGCGATCCTAATTATTTCTATGGGGAATACATCCATTTACAGATTCACCGCAGCACCAACGGTGGGGATTCGTCCAGTGATATCTACACAGGCATTGGTGATGCGGGCAGCGAGGACAATGCCAACTTTATTGCGCCATTCATTCTCGATCCCAATAATCCCAATACCATGTTAGCGGGAGGAGCGAGTCTGTGGCGCAGTAGCAATGTGAAAGCGAGTACACCGTCTTGGACCGCCATTAAATCATCGGTGGGGAGCAATATCAGTGCGATTGCCGTCGCCAAGGGTGATTCAAATACTATCTGGGTTGGACACAACAACGGTAACGTTTATAAATCTACTAATGCTGGTGCCAATTGGACTCAAGTTGATACAGGTTTACCCAACCGCTATGTTATGCGTATCACCATTGATGCGGATAATCATAATATTGTTTATGTCACCTTCGGCGGCTTCAGTGGCGATAATGTTTGGCGTAGCGCTGATGCCGGCTCAACTTGGACTGACATCACAGGCTCTGGTGGTACCGGCTTACCTGATGCGCCAGTTCGCAGTCTGGTTATCCATCCGACTAACCCTGCTTGGTTGTATGTCGCCACTGAGGTAGGTATCTTCGTTTCAGAAGACACGGGAGCAACTTGGCATCTGCCGCATGAGGGTCCAGCCACTGTTTCTGTGGATGAATTGTTTTGGATGGGAGGTACTACCTTGGTTGCCGCCAGCCATGGGCGTGGTCTCTTTAAAAATGTTGGAACGGGTGGGGCACTGAGTTTCTCAGCGGCGAGTTATAGTGCTAATGAGTCTGATGGCTCCGTCGATATTACAGTCACCCGCACCAATGGCAGTGAAGGTGCCGTTTCGGTGGATTATAGCATCACAGGCGGCACTGCCACGGGTGGTGGAACCGACTACACAGCCACCGCGACTGGTACGTTGAACTGGGGAGATGGGGATGCCGATCCCAAGACGATTACGGTCAACATTGTCGATGACACCCTTGTTGAAGGTGATGAAACGGTCGAATTTACTCTGTCTAATTTTAGTGGGGCAGGTATAGGTTCGTCGTCATCAACCACGCTGACCATTGTTGATGATGAAAAATTGGAAATTCCTTATACGAATGACTTTAATACCGACAATGGCGGGTTTAAGGCGGTTGTATTGTCAGGCTATGGCTATCAATGGGAATGGGGGGCAGGCCAAAGTGGCAAACCTAATATGAATCCAACGAAGGGCTATGCCACGATTGAAGGGGCCGCCAATTGGATGACCATGCTCAACGATTGGCATGGTGGTTATAGAAGCTATGGCCTAGAAACGCCCCTCATTTCCTTGCTTGGTGGTACCGGCGATTATTTTCTGGAGTTTAAGTACAGAGGAATATGCTCCGATGGTACCACTGGTATGAATCTTGAGTATTCCACTGATGGTGGCAATAACTGGCAACTGTTGGGCAGTATTGGCGATCCTAACGCCATTCAGGATTGGTACACGGATACCACGGTTGCAGGCTTGAATAACCAAGCGGGATGGCAGCAATTCTTATTTGCCGTGTATAATCCAAAATACAAAATTAACTCATTGATTGGTGAGGAAAATATTAAGTTCAGATTTGTATTCGGTGATGCGGGGGGCGAAGGGTATGATGGTTTCCAGATAGATAATTTTAAAATCACCGGTAATGCCTTACCTGCTGGGACTATCCAGTTTTCCGCCGCAAATTATAGCGTCAATGAAGGCGATGGCACTGCAAGCATCACAGTGACTCGCACCGGTGGTAGCGGTGGAATCGCGTCTGTAGATTATGCCACCTCCGACGGTAGTGCCACGGCAGGGAGCGACTATAGCAGTGCCAATGGTACGCTGACTTGGGGCAATGGTGATTCGAGCAGCAAGACTATCACATTCCCGATTACAGACGAGACTGATGTGGAAAACCCTGAAACCGTTAACCTGAGCTTATCTAACTTTAGTGGTGCAAGTGCGGGATCGCAGAGTAGCACCATTGTGACTATTGAGGATAACGATCCAACCCTAATCAGCCTCGCTTTTTTTACCGCGACAGCCTCCGATGGTAAAGTAGTATTAAAATGGCAAACTGAAATGGAAATCGACAACGCCGGTTTCCACCTCTGGCGTAGTGAAGAAGAGGATGGTGAATACATCAGGCTCACTAATAGCATGATCCCAGCTCAAGGCAGCGATTCTCAATACAGCTATCTTGATGAAGATGTAAGAGACGACATCACCTATTACTATAAGCTTGAAGACATTGATCTCTATGGGGTCAGTACCTTCCATGGGCCGATCTCTACAGACATTCTCATCACACCAGCAGAGGGAGCCGTACTGCCTGCTAGTACACCGATCACCTTTGAATGGATGGATAGCGAAAACATTGAAGGATACAAGCTCCAGTTCTCGAATCAGTCCGATTTTAGCGGCAAGGTTGTTACTCAACCCAAAAAACCGCGTGAATGGATAACCAGCAACGTCTATACGCCGACGGAGCAAAAATGGCGAGCCATAAAACGCCTTGGGAAAAAAGGTCAGACCATTTTCTGGCGTGTCTTGGGTAAGATTGAAGGTAAGACGGTTATCTACAGTGAAACTGGGAGTTTTACGCTGGAAAAGACTCACTAGAAAATAGGGCATTGATAAGCGGCTGGAAAACGTTACGGAGCCGGTTGCAAACCGGCTCCGGCAAAAACAAAAAAAAATGCTCCGTCAAAAATCCTATTTTAAAAAAAAATAGGATTTTTGACGTCATCTCTATCAAAAATTGTTAAACGGCAACCTAAATACCTTCGCAATAGGCAGACGAATACTCATTACCTCATCAAAAAGCTCTGAATCATCCTTTGTAAACGTCCTATACTCGGTTGATTGGGAATAAATATAGACAGTTTTTAGATCAGGTATAACTAACCAGCACGACTTCACACCAAGTTCAAAATAGGCCTTAACCTTTCTGATCAGATAACTATGCGCCTGTCTGGGTGACAACACCTCAATTGCTAAATCAGGCATTTGAGACACCGTTATAAGATCATCTTCATCATCTGGTATTACTGGAGGCTTCAGATAAGCGCAAACATCCGGTTTAACTTCCTCTTTAGCATCAAGCCGAAACTTACTCAGATCGTGTTGGCTAATGTCCAAGCTTAATTCTGTTAAGACACTGAATCTCTCATCATCATCTAGCAAACTAGTCAATCTTGCTTGCGTTAGGCTATGATTCACTGAACCCAAATCATCCTCCCCAGCGATGGCATTGTTTTCAACTTTATAACTGTCACTCATAGTTTAACTCACAACGAGAACTTAAAATCTGCTTTATAATACCACATTCCAATAATAAATCTCCGCCATGCCCATTAGCCAAGATAAATCTTGGACTCCTAAATGCCTTATAGTGTAAACTTGCTCCTTTGGGCTTAACTTAACGCCATTAAACCCGTCCCGTCCAACGTAGGAGAAATCACAACATGAAACAAAAACAAATTCTTATCAAACAGAGTGCAGCGGTTTTATTTCTACACACTGCCATAGCTACAGCCATTGCGGCAGAACCCACCGAATATGAACAATACATGCTTGAACTAATTAATAGAGCGCGACAAAATCCCGATGCAGAAGTGGCTCGATTGAATACAGGTAGCCTTAATGAGGGTCCGCCTACGTTGGGTAGAGAATCGTGGACGATCATGCCGGGAGCAAGGCAGCCCATAGCATTTAATCCCCATCTCATCGAAGCCGCTCGTAATTACGCCACCCTACTCAATGATAATGACGTATTTAGACGCACCTACGGAGGTACAGACACAAAATCGCGTATGACCACAGCCGGTTATACACCCGGGCCATATCAACCCAGTGTGTATGGTAGCACAGCTTCGGGCTATGTACCGGGGCGTGAAAACCTCTCCCGCGCTAGAGAATGGCCCTCCAACGGTTATACGAATAGCGAAATGAAAACCCAAGTCGATAATGCCCACAAAAGCCTGTTTAACGATTTTGACACAGCCAGCAGAGGGCATCGCAGCACCATGATGTATAGTCAGTGGCGAGAAATTGGGATTGGAATTAGCATCGGCACAGATATTATTAACAGAAAGAAATGGGATTCTATCTACATCGCGTATGATGTTGCCGCTCAAGCAGGCAACCCATTTCTCACCGGAGTGGTATATAAAGACACAGACGATGATGAATTCTATACGCCCGCATCAGGTGAAGCGCTAGGTGGCTGGAAAGTCGAAGCGTTTGTTGCCGGCACCAAGACTTCGGCGGGATCGACAACAACATTCGCCAGCGGCGGTTACAGTCTTCAGCTACCTACGGGCACATACGAAGTGTTTTTATCTGGTCCAAACTCCACCATTTCCCAGTCGAATGTCGATTTCACTGGTGGTGAAAATGTCAAGCTTGATTTTATATTTCACCGCCACTAAACTTGACTGTTTTTATCGTTCCCACGCTCCGCGTCAATGCCATTAAGTTAAGGAAAATTACCGGCAGAGGTGTAGGCGATAAATCGCCTACTACGAACTCTTAACTTAATGGCATTGACCCTACATGTAAGAGTATAAATCGGCGCATGGAAGGTACTGACTCGTTACTGAGCAGCCGTCAATTCCCGTTCTTATGTTTTAAGACTGGTTCAACTCCACTAGCTCGTAATTGTTCGGCTAATTGTTCAATACGCTGTTCGGCTTCTTGTATGGCTAGACGTGCCCGTTTTTCTGCTAAAAGACGCGCCCGTTTTTCCATCAAATAGCCGGGCAAGACGAAATCTTGATAAACTTTATCATTAATCATCTCATCAGGAGACGGTTTAGTGAATAAATCATCTATCCGAAATTGAAAACCGGGTAAGACTTTGGATTTTATAATGCCACCTTTTTGTGGTTTGATGGCTTTATAAACGCACTGTGCTTTGTTCAAACGAAAAAATTGTGTACGTTCTCGGTTGGCATCCAAAATATAAAATTCCTTAACCCCAGCTTTAGCATATTCGTCCTTTTTTCTGACGGTATCCCATTCATAGATTATGTCAGGTGTATTATAGTATTTTTCCCAGTATTCTAATTCTGATATTTGATGCGGAGAATAGGTGTCTTGGGGATGGGATGAACGATTTGTTTGTATTGTTGTCATGTGATCTCCTATGCCAAAAGCAAGAGCATCTGATTGTAAGGGCTCGCTCCCAAAATTCAAGACTTAGGCATCGACATGTAAATCGCTCCGCTCCGTTACTTCGTTTCATGGACGAATCTTTCTTCATGACGTGATCTCTAATAAAAAAATATTCTGCCCAAATTAAAGTAGGGGGTTATGAACTCTAAACGTAAATTCCTGTACCAAGTTTGGGTAGATTTATCCGAGTTCGGCGGGGATGAGAAATGACAAGTCTTGCGGTTTCATGGCTGGGTGAAGTTAGTTGCGGAGCAGGTTGCACGACTGACACTGATGGTAACAGAGCCGGCAGTTTCAGCAACATCAAATTGATCGGCCCAGCCAAGATAAATCTTGGACTCCGGTATCACACGGATCTTGGAGTCCTAGATTGTAACCCCACTTTAAATTCGAGAGAACACCCCCATTATGCATATAGCCAAGATTTAAAAGGAATAAGTAAGATGCAAAGGACGGAAATGAGCCTAACGGATGCACCAAAATGTCTATGTAAAAGAATGGAAAAACAACATGCAATACCCCTTAACTGAAAAAATAGGCCAACCAGAATTGCTGGTGGGTAGAGAAAAAGAATTTCGTCAATTTCAAAAATGGTTGGACAAAATCCCTGACAAATTATCCAAATCCCGCGTGATCCTAGCCCGTCGAAAAAGCGGAAAAACGGTATTTGTGCAACGGATTTTCAACCAATTGTGGAATGAAAATGGGTTGACTATTCCCTTTTTTTTTGATGTGGCTGATACTAAAATTTGGTATCCGAATTTGGCTATTAGATACTACTGTGCTTTTGCCTCACAATATATCTCTTTTTTGGAAAGGGATGAAAAATTGGTCAATAAACCATTGTCATTAGAAGAGATAAGGAAATATGGTTTAGCAAATTCAATCGATCTCTTTGTCAGAGATGTTGATTTCCTGCTTCAAAATAAAGAGGTTGGCGGCAGCCACGATTTAATGTGGGACCTCGCCTGCTCAGCCCCGCATTGTTTTGCCGCTTATTATGAAAAGCGATTTTTGGTCATAATAGATGAATTTCAAAATTTCACTCAGTATGTTTATCCCGATCCACTTTATCAAACGGCACCGAATGAAACGCTGGCTGGCAGTTTTCACTCCCTGTCGGAGTCAAAAATAGCACCCATGCTAGTCACCGGCTCATATGTAGGCTGGCTACTTTCAGTAATTCGTAAATACTTAGAAGCGGGGCGACTCAAGCAAATCTACTTTTCTCCCTACCTCACCGAAGAGGAAGGCTTACAAGCCGTTTACAAATATGCACAATTCTATCAAGAGCCGATC
>JBDLJY010000296.1:0-8239 GCA_039714115.1 Pseudomonadota bacterium
CCTGAGCAGGTTTGCAACCTGCTCCTCATGTTTTATCCATCCGACTATTGGGATAATCTGGCTATCTATCGCTGACGAGTTGTTTGATTTCTTTTTCTGGTAAGCCGGTTGCTTGATTGATGATTTTCACATCTATTCCCAATGATAGTGGGGCATCGCCTTTTGGGTTTTCACCTGCAAAGCCGCTTCATAGCTTTCTATGGCTTTCTCCAGATTGTCCGCTTGCCTCCCATGAATGCGATATCGTTAAAGAGCCCGATAAGGTTATTTATATATTGTAGTTGGCGCATCAGCATAGGCTAAAATTGGATTATCGGCGGAGGGTTCCGCTTGCATCGGTGCCAGATAAGGCAGATTTCCCTAGCTCGTATCCTTGCCCACCATTCATAAACTCTAACTCTGTTATTTTCGTTGTTTTGGAAAATCCGCTTAACTTGGCACTACAAATCACTACTTTTTGCCTAACCATAAAGGATTGCCCCTACAACCATGTCAAAATGAATTTAGTTATCATCAGGTTTATTTTTTACAGATAACTATTAACCGCTCCGGTTTTGAGGATTGGCTTGATTTAGTTTATCCCTTAGTTTTAAGAGCATACAGTGAAGAGAGATTCGTCCATGAAACGAAGTAACGAGCGGAGCGATATCATCTGATTCAAAGTAGTCAAACGCGCCTAAAGCTAAGAAAGACGGGGCACTTTGATAAACGTTACGGAGCCGGTTGCAAGCCTGCTCCGGCATAAATCGGATTTTTTTAGAGAGCAACACCAGCTTAAAAATTCGATTTTTTGAAAAAATCGGATTTTTTAGACTCATCATACTCATCCAGCCATTCTTTAAGACTGTTGACGTAAGTTTCTGACTCTTGAGCCTCAACTTCTTTGAGATGCGCTGCAATTCGTTCCCATTTCGCATCGCTCATCATTTATTCTCCTATTAAAATATCTACATAATTAATATGTGGACAAGCTATCGCTTAATCCACCCTAGATTTAATAAACACTTAATAAAATTCTTTGCACCTATTTATGATGTAGTCCAATTTATAATCTTTATTTTGAGGCTTCAAGTTTTGCCCCCGAAAACACAAATCCTGCCCAATAATAAGGATCCTCATACGCGCCATTCTTTTTAATTTGGATTTTACAATGGCGAGCGTAACGTTTAGGCAAATACTGTGTAATTTTACGACTATAGTCGATTAAAGTTTCAGCGGAGGCATCACGCAACCAATATTGCGCTTGTTGGAATGCATGGGCAGGCGGTTGGTTATCTTTGAGAGAAATTGAAATTTCATAAAACCGATGTAATAACAACATAGTAGAGATTTCATCGACTGGCCATAAAGTGCTAATAATCGCCGGCACGCCAGCCTGCATAAAAGCTCCAGAAAATCCTATGACTTCGTTAGGAGTTTTTTCAAAATCAGTAATGCCGGTTTGACAAGCAGCTAATACAACCATTTGTGTTTTGGCTAAATCGACTCTGCCAAGAATTAAGTCTTGTACGGTAAAGCGATCCTTTCCAGCTAAATACAATGCGGAGTTAGGTGGATCATTCGTATCAAACGAGCCATGACAAGAAAAGTGAATATGGGTTTTTGCTCCGAGCGCGGCGAAAACAGCAGCGCGAGTGGCGGCATTTTCACAAAGCGATTGTTCTTGAGGGAATAAGGCAGCAATGGCAGTCACTTCCGCAAGGCCATATTTAAGGGGATCTTGTCCCTCAGCAGTAGGATTGCCAATACCTAATAGAGACAGCGGCGCATCAGTGTAGGATTGAGTTTTATTAAGAGCAGTTTGTAATAAACGGGCGGAGGGTGCAAAACTAAAAGTCAACTCAGTGTCAGCGTGTAGTGGTAACAGGTTGAGTGTATCCATTGGGATTAGCATTGCCTGTGAGTAGCCAAGCTGTTTCAAGCGTTCAACCAACGGAGTTATTAATTGCTCATCCAATAGCGGTAGAATTTCTATCAAATGTAGATAACGCGGTTTTCCATCAGTGTCATAAAGCAATCCTTTTAACTTTTTAGTGTTAAAATCATCCAACCATACTACCTGTTCTTCAGCGATTGTGGTTGTATTAGGTGGAACAATCAGTGCTAAACTCCCTTTTGGCGTAGTCAACAAATACACCAGCGGCTGTTTTAAGCGCGTAGCCAATTGACAAATCGACTGAAAATTAAAACCTTTTGGCATAAAATCAGGTACTGCTTGGCGGATAGTCTCAACAATGGTAGATAACTCAGCACGCGCCACTTCGAGATCAGCTAAAACTTCATCTCTGGAACGGGTATTTTTCTGTCCAGCTTTGTACATTTCCTTTTCCAGAATCTTTAATTGTTCACTGGCTTCTGTATAATTTTGTTGCTCCGTTTCAGAAGCCATTTTCAGTAAAGTCGCATTATAGGTTTCGCTAAAGATGCGAGTTCTACCTTGCTCTAAGGTGACTACCGCCTCATCAAAACGGTCTAATTTGGCTAGACAATAGCTTGCCCGTGCGACTAAATCATCATTTTTTGCCAATTCTGCTTGCTTTCCTTCAGCACTACCCTCATCCAGCGTGTAAAGTGTTTCGGTGGTTTCTAGTGCGGCTTGATAAGCAGTATAAGCAGCTTGCCAGTTGTTTTCATCAAAATGTAAATGCCCTAAATTGTGTTGAATTAGGCGATAATAGTGGGGCATCGCCTCGTGGGTTATCACCTTCAAAGCCGCTTTATAGCTTTTTATGGCTTTCTCCAAATTATCCGCTCACGTCCCACGAATGCGCTTATTATAGGCACTCGCCAGATTGTTCTTGGTGGTTGCCCAGTCCACTGGCATATCCTCTTGGGTTCTCACCTGCAAAGCCGCTTCATAGCCTTCTATGGCTTTCTCCAAATTATCCGCGAGCGTCCCACGAATGCGCTCACTATAGGCATTCGCCAGATTGTTCTTGGTTTCTGCCCACCCCACCGGCATATCCTTTTGGGTTCTCACCTGCAAAGCCGCTTGATAGAGTTCTATGGCTTTCTCCAAATTATCCGCGAGCGTCCCACAAATGCGCTTACTATAGGCATTCGCCAGACTGTTCATGGTTTCTGCCCACTCCACTGGCATATCCTTTTGGGTTATTACCTGCAAAGCCGCTTCATAGCTTTCTATGGCTTTCTCCAGATTGTCCGCTCGCGTCCCATGAATGCGATCACTATAGGCAAGTGCCAGATTGTTCTTGGTGGTTGCCCAGTCCACCGGCATATTCTTTTGGGTTATCACCTGCAAAGCCGCTTCATAGCTTTCTATGGCTTTCTCCAGATTGTCCGCTCGCGTTTCACGAATGCGATAAAAATAGGCATTCGCCAGATTGTTCTTGGTTTCTGCCCACTCCACCGGCATATCCTTATGGGTTCTCACCTGCAAAGCCGCTTTATAGCCTTTTATGGCTTTCTCCAAATTATCCGCGAGCGTCCCACGAATGCGATCACTATAGGCACTCGCCAGATTGTTCTTGGTGGTTGCCCACTCCACTGGCATATCCTCTTGGGTTGTCACCTGCAAAGCCGCTTCATAGCTTTCTATGGCTTTCTCCAAATTATCCGCGAGCGTCCCACGAATGCGACTACGGTAGGCAATAGCTAAACTGTTCATGATTTTTGCCCACTCTAGTGGCTTAGTATCACAAGTTATCACCTGCAATGCCCGTTGATAGCAGGTAATAGCTTGCTCCAAGCTGTTAGCGTGATCACCTAATTTTTGGGCGTAGCTATTAGCAAGCTCTACCTGTAATGCAGCCCAATGTTGCGGAGCAGTGGTTTTAGAAATATTAGTAAGTGTTTTTTGAAGAATAGTAATACGCTGGGATATATTTCTTATTTGCTCTGGAGAATCTATTTCCTTTGCCAGTAAACGTGTAATGATTTCGCCATAAAGTGATAATGGACCATTAATACCAAATACACGCTCATAAATTAAATTTCGATAGCCCCTTTCACCAGTAGTGATACCAGCCATCTTTAATTCTTCAATATCTTGCTCATTTATTCGTTCACCTGCTACTAGAGTTAGAAAAGATTGAAGAAGATTAGGATTTTTAATCATTCTTGAATGGATATTCAAGAAATGAACATTATTCTGTGATTCATCAATAATTTCTTTAACAACCTGATCAACTATGTCTGGATTTAAGCTTGACTGTGTGTGAATCAATTTCCACAGCTTTTCAAAAACTAATTGAGTCAGATAGACAGAACCGCTTGTATATTTATAAATATGCGACACAACATCATCACTGGCTTTTTTTTGTTCATCATACAAATACTTTGACATTTCTGTAACTTGTTCTAAAGACAAGTCACGAAGAATTATCGGGGCACCTACATTAAAAGGTGAAACATGTTGTTTAGATATCAGCTCAGTAGGTTGCGCCGCACCGGATAACACAAATTGAATTTTGTACCAAGATTTATCAGATGTTGTTCGTTTACTAAAGAATGATCTGATAAGACTAAAAAAATTATCTTTAAATTTTGTGTCCAATAGTTGCTCAATCTCATCAATGATAATAATAATTTTATTATTCCAATGAGTTGCAATATATTGGAAAACCGTTTCTAAATCATTATTCTTCATCCTTTCATCAAAACCCAATGGGGCGTGATAGATGTTCTGAAAACTTTGTCTGATACGGCTCAAAAAATGACCTCTTACTTCTTGGATAGGATTTTTAAAAGAGGATACAATTTGAGCCGTAAAAACCTTCAAGAAAACATCGTAAGACTCCAAACAATCTGGATGAAGCGAAGCCATTCCTTGAATATCAATAAAAATAATCTTGAATGGTGCCGAATCCAGTTTTTTCATAAGATGTATCATTAAACTGGATTTGCCACTATGATGAGGAGCCAAACAATAAGGATAATGCTGATTCTCCAAGATGGCTTCATAAAGTTTTACATCAGCATCCCTTTCAACATAAGAAACACCATCAAATGCTCCTACCGCACAATATGGATTTTTCTTTGTCATGAATATTTATTTGTAGTTATCCTGATCATTAATGGTGGCGATCAATTCTTCTGTTTTTGGATTGTTACGAGCCGTCTTGAATAATTTATCACACAGGCATTGTAAACCTAATGGTTTACCTGATGACAATTTTAGGACAGTATCATATTGTGCCTCAGCAACCTGAGCCACAGGTTTAGGTAATAAACTTAATAATTGTAATATTTCTTTTTCTTCAAAAGATTTAACAGAAATATTTTTCCAAGCTGTCAAATACTTTGGATTATTGATAGAGGTTTTTTTGAGAAAGTTGTCCACCAGTTCGGGTAAACATACAATAACCCTCAAATTATTGTTTTCTCTACTCAGGGAGTAAAGGGGAGGAATGAGTTTAGTAGCTATATCATCTGTCAATAGACCAAATTCATCAAGGCGAAATACAATAGCTTGATTTGTCAAAATATTATCCTGCCATGAAATAACTTCTTTTCCCAAACTCTTGCTAACAGATTTAAAAAATTCTTCTAGGAAGAGCTCAGTATTATCAGTCCGCATAGACTGAAAGTCCATATAACAATTCTTCCCTCTCTCTCTTACGAAAAAAGGGGCTTGCATCACCCGCATTAATAAACTGGATTTACCAATTCGGTATTCACCCGTGATGGCTATAAATTGCTCGGTCTCAAGCGCGGTTGCTAATTGATGATCACACTCTCGTTCAACATACGAAGGTGCATCGATTGGTAACGGTAGTCCATTTGGAAAAAAAGGATTTTTCTTCTTTTGCGAGGCAATGTGAATAAGCATCGCGACAAGAGAGCTGAGCGTTGCAATTATTGCTATTATAAATACTATTAGCTCAAGGAAATTAAAGCTCATTTTTTTATTTCTCTAGTTGACGCAATTATTATGCAAGCACTGCTGACTACAACTGAACATAAAAACAAAGATATCGACATCCAAATAACCATATCAATTTTTAAGTCCTCTCCCCCAACTGAAATATTTGCGTAGTAAAATGAAGTAATAGCAATAATTATTATAGCACTGCCACCAGCAATAAGGGTAGCTATTGATTGAATAGGTGTAATTTCAAATAATTCCCCCACAGCTACAGCACATAGTGTTACGCTAACAAGAAGTAATTCACCACGTCCAAACAACATCTCTAAAGATATCTCATGCCCTCGACTTATTTCACTGAGGATCTTAAAAAGAAAAGGAAGCAGTGCGAAAACCACACTAAAAATTATCCAACGTGTTAAAAGGTATTTTGATTTTTGAGTCATATTTAGTAATTGTTTGCTGAGAAATCGGTTTGAAATACCATGTATAATTTCCAGTCGTTATAGCCAGTTCGTTTTAAGACTACAACCTCATAATGAGACTTGTATTTGAACCCGCCCAAAAATAAATATGGATGCGCGAAAACTTGTTGCTCGCCTTGGGCACGATAGATTTGCTGTGGGATTTATCATAAAAAACTTGGCAACTATCAGCTAAATGGTAATGATAAAGACACATTAATAGTAGGGAAGTGATAATCCAAAAGGACATGCTAATGGATTGGGCATTCACCATGAACAATCTGCGTTGGATTAAGCGATGATAGTGGGGCATCGCCTTTTGGGTTTTCACCTGCAAAGCCGCTTGATAGGCTTCTATGGCTTTCTCCAGATTGTCCGCTTGCCTCCCATGAATGCGATACCGTTAAAGAGCCCGAAACGAAAAAGGTTTGCTCCGCTGATTGAGATTGAATTTAACCCATAAGATAGATTTGTATAATTATAAGGGCTGTGCTGTACGACTTCCAATGTTAAAACATGGCTACGCATTTTTATGACTATAGTCAAATATAGCTTTCAAGATCGGAATCATGTAGCGTATCCACCTGATTAAATGCCGGATAAGGAAGTGCCCCACTCCATGAGCCAATGCCATTAAGTTAAGCAGCCCTATACTATAAGGGGTTTGTGCAGCTTGCTACTCATATGTGGCTTGCTCATCAAAAATGACACTGATCTTATTACTAGGAACAAACAACTTATCCCTCGCAGCGCCCATCCAAGTCGATATTAAATACCTATATTATCGCAACGGTTGGGATAATTACAAGACACTCAAAAATGGCAGCGTTTTATATCGGGAAAAAGACTTTATAAAGATCATCTTTACCCCCTCACAACGCGCCTACGTTTACATCTTTGCCAAAGGCTCATCAGCCAACATCTATCGGATTTTTCCCATGCAAGCCTTCAAAGGCATAAATCGTCAACAACTTCAATCCGGTATTAGCCGGCGTGGACTACCACATCCCCAAAAAAGACAAAGCGTTTAGTCTGGGCGGCTCACCAGGCAAAAAGACACTATATTTCATAGTCTCCAAACAACCAGACGTTGAACTAGAAAGCCGATACAACCAAATTTTATACGCTCGCAGCATCAAAACTCAAGCGAGTGAAAGTGAAACTGAAATGGTAGCCTCTCGTGCCTTTGAAGATGAAGTGTTAAGCCGAGACATTACTGACATTGTTTATGATCCCATACCTGAACAAAAGTCAAGCCCTGTCTATGAGATCAACGAAGCAGGCAAACGATTTACTGTAATACGTGATCGCCTATTAAGTTGCGACGGCTGTGTGAGTCGGGTGACTTATGAATTGAAATAATAATCATGTGGATACGCCATCACTTAATTTCGTCTAGTGAGCTATCCATTAATCGCTCCGGTATTTTAAATGTAGGTGAGGCTTAATTTTGTCTAGTGATATATCCATTAATTGCTCCGGTATTTTAAAAGCGATTTGAGGTGAGGCTTAATTTTGTCTAGTGAGATATCCATTAATCGCTCCGGCATCTTAAAACTGATTTAAGGCGAGGCTTAATTTCGTCTAATGAGATATCCACTAATTGCTCCGGCATCTAAAAACTGATTTAAGGCGAGGCTTAATTATTATTTGCCCTGCGTGGGAACGGTAAAATAATATAACGAATAATCGTGAAAAAGGCCCAAAGCGTATTTTTTATGGCTCCCACGCGCCAGTGTCCCGTCACTCGACGCAGGCGCGTGGGAAGACGAAGGGGATTTATTATCGTGCCACTTTGGCGGATTCATGGTATTATATACTGCAATCCTGAGCAGGTTTGCAACCTGCTCCTCATGTTTTATCCATCCGACTATTGGGATAATCTGGCTATCTATCGCTGACGAGTTGTTTGATTTCTTTTTCAGGTAAGCCGGTTGCTTGATTGATG
>JBDLJY010000297.1:0-8102 GCA_039714115.1 Pseudomonadota bacterium
GGCACAGAACAAGGATATGGATCGGCGCTTTGAGGCACAGAACAAGGACATGGCTCGGCGCTTTGAGGCCATGGATCGGCGCTTTGAATTGATGGAGCAGAAATTTGAGGCCATGCGCGAAGATATGGATCGGCGCTTTGAATTGATGGAGCAGAAATTTGAGGCCCTGCGCGAAGATATAGATCAGCGCTTTGAATTGATGGAGCAGAAATTTGAGGCCCTGCGCGAAGATATAGATCAGCGCTTTGTGGCTTTTGCTGAGGAGATAGATCGGCGCTTTGTGGCTTTTGCTGAGGAGATGGATCGGCGCTTCGAGGCACAACGCAAAGAAACAGAGCAACGCTTTGATGAGCAACATCGTGACATTCTCGAACTCAAGCGTCGCATGATCAAAGTGGAATCCACTGTGGATAGGATGGACAAAAGAATAACCAAGTTTGAGGCGTGGTTAAAAATCACAACCGGTAATGTGGGGGATGAAAAGGGGCAGGTACTGGAGCAGTTATTTGCTCTAGGCTTGAGCTATGGCTTAAAGGATCGCGACATTTTGCCCGAAACCATCCAATTACGCCAACAATTTGTGGATACTGATGGCCTGATTTACTTAAGAAAAGGTAAGTATATCGAAATTGATCTCATCGCCGAAAATGGCAAATTCACCGTTTTTGAAGTGAAAGCCAGTGCAGTGGAGACGGACGTTGCTATATTTGCTAGGAAAGTTAAACTGATACAATTGCAAAATCCAGAGAAATCGGTGCATGGCATTTTTATCTCACCGGGTGCGAGTAATAAAGTGAAACAATGCTGTACGGAATATGATTTAGAACTTTTGGATTAAGGCATGTAGTTTGGAGTCCAAAATTTATTTTGGACGTGACGTCCAAGATAAATCTTGGTCTCCCCCTTAAATAAGTAAAAAATCCATCCGCACACATAAACCCCTACCATTGGGCACCTCATTTAACTGAATTTCTACTTGGTGTAATTGAGCCACCTTTTGTGCAATCGACAATCCTAAACCACTGCCCAGAATATTCTGATTTTCGCCTCGATAAAAACGTTCAAAAATATGTTCTCGTTGCTCTGGTGGAATTCCGGGGCCAGTATCATTAATCAGGAGGGTTAATCGTGAAGCTTGAGGGTTATCTAAAAAGACTGTCACTTGCCCACCTGCCGGTGTATAACGGATAGCATTATCAATTAAGTTGCGGAGCATCAAATACAGGGCCTCTTGATTGCCGGGCGTGATACAAGCTGTCGCAGTCTTTTCTAAACCTAAATCTATACTTTTCTCCAAAGCTTGTGGGGTCAAGTCAATAATGACTTGGCTAACCAATTCATGTAGATCAACCGGAGAAGTGGGCATGGTTTCAGTGGCATCCATGCGAGCCAAGGTCAATAATTGCGCTACTAAGTGCGTGGCGCGATCAACGCCGATGAGTATTTGCTGCAAAGCTTGTTCGCGTTGTTGAGAAGTCGTAGCGCGTTGTGCTACCTGAGCTTGCGTTTTCAGTCCCGCCAATGGGGTGCGTAATTCATGGGCAGCATCAGCGGTAAAACGCCGTTCATTCTCAAAAGCATGAGTCAAACGGGTAAATAGACTATTAAGTGCCTTGACCAATACCTTAATTTCTAAAGGTATTTTATCAATATCAAGCGGTTGCAATTGTTCGGGAGTGCGGCTAGCAATATCGGTAGCGACTTGTTGTAAAGGTTTAAAACTGCTGCCTACGCTGATCCAAATTAATAGGGCTAATAAAGGTAAAGCCATCAGTAAGATGCTGAGTGTACTATACATAATTTCACTAATCAATTCATCGCGGATGTCGTATCGCTCGCCAGTTTGCACGATATATTGATCAGCTTGGAGAGTAAACACGCGCCATAAATAGCCATCAGCCCAATAATCGCTTAACGAAGCCAAATCACGGTTAAACTGAGGGGCAGTAGCAGAACGAACTAAAATATGTCCATCATTGGCGCGTACTAAAAAGGCAAGTTTATGTTCATATCGGTGCCTAAATAGAAACTCTCCAAGAGTTATCACCTCAGATTTACCTTTTGCTTTTTCTTCTTCAATTTCATGTTTGATGAGTCCTAGCAGTATCCGTGCGCTTTGGGCTAAATTGGCATCAAATAATTCTTCAACTTCGTGTTGAGTATTAACATGAACCCGCCAAGTGATTATGCACCACACACTACAAATAACACTTAACAATAATAATAATAAACGGTTACGAATCGAAAATTTCATGGGATCATATAGCCGATGCCACGCACCGTGCGAATCAGTTCTTTACCGAGCTTTTTGCGTAAATGATGAATATGCACTTCAACCGCATTGCTTTCGATTAGATCATCCCAACCGTACAAACTTTCTTCTAAGCGAGTGCGCGAGATGATTTTTCCAACATTTTCCAACAAAGTTTGCAAAATGGCAAATTCACGCGGTGACAAAATGACCGACTGTCCCTCTTGTGTCAACGTATGTGCGGCGGGATCAAGACGCAGCTTGCCATATTCAATAGTGGGTGCAGCTCGCCCACTTTGGCGGCGTAGCAAGGCACGTAGGCGGGCGTTTAATTCGTCTAAATCGAAGGGTTTAACCAAATAATCATCCGCTCCACTGTCTAAGCCAATGACTTTATCATTAATCGTATCGCGGGCGGTCAAAATCAGCACCGGGAGTGTATCGCCACGCGCCCGCAAATCTTTAAGTATTTTCAGCCCGTCTTTTTTCGGTAAGATTAAATCTAAAATCAGAGCCTCATAAGTTTCAATTTTGAGTGCATGTTCCCCGGCTTCTCCATCTGTTACCCAATCTACTGCATAATTGGCTTGCGTTAAACCCATTTGGATGCCGTCACCTAATACCGTGTCATCTTCTATTAGTAATAAACGCATCATATTATTCCAAAATTATATTTTAACATATTAATTTAATAAAAAAATGTTATTAACAAAAACTTAAGACATTTTTGTTTGTCCTAAAAATGGTAATAATATTATGAATTCATAATTATAACAATGAGTTTTAATATTTAGCACTCACCCAGATAAAAATTAATTTTACTTTCAATAATTTACAAGCTTACTGCCATTTTTAGGTATACATTTAAACAGGGCAAACGACCAACTTGGGTACCCTTGGTACGTTATGACAGCTATGAACGCAATGGTGGCCAAGACAATTACGATGAGTTATCCTTTAATCTGACTTACTACTTCACAAAGAACACCAAAGGGTACATCGAATATTGGGATCAGCTTGATGTACCTGATGGTGAAACTGAGGATAGTCGGATAACGCTTCAACTGAGCGTAGGTTTCTAAGCAATGGGCGAGAAAATTGTAAGTTAATGTAAACAACGGGTAATGAGATAAATTATCTTACCAAAAAGCAGATTTCAGACATAAACTGCTTACAAAGTTTTGTTTTAATACCCACGTTGGTAAGTTAATTGCAATACCACAGATGTCTTTATAGCGCGACATCTTTCAAAGGAGCAAGACAATGAGTAATTTGTGCAAAGTCATTCCACTAGGGCTAGTGATCGCCTTCGCCAGTATTGTGCCAATGACCGTGCAATCCGAAGAAATTCCAGCACGCGGTCCGATTCCTTTTGCGGCATACGATAAAGACGGTAACAATCTCATCAGTGAAGAGGAGTTTTACGCAGTACGGGGAGAACGCATGGCAAAACGTGCGGCTGAAGGTAGGCTGATGCGCGGTGCTGCTAACGCTCCGACTTTTTCTCAATTCGACACCAATAGTGATGGACAACTGACCGCTGATGAATTGGCAGCGGGACAACAAGCCCAAATGCAACAACGTCGCGGCATGGGAATGGGGCAAGGACGTGGCATGGGAAGGGGAAGACATAAGCCAGTTTTCTCCGATTTTGACTTAAATGGAGATGGAAATCTTGTCGAAAATGAATTTTATGAAGCACGCAACCAAAGGATAGCTGAACGGGCCAAACAAGGTTATCAAATGAGAAACCTTGGTAATGCACCTTCATTTGCTGACCTTGATACCAATGGAGATGGACAAATAAGCTCTGAAGAGTTCACGGCACATCAGTTTCAGCGTCGCAGGCAAAGAACACAATAGCTGGTGATCAAGCTTTTTGCTGCTGGTTATGGCTGACATTAAGTTAAGCCTAAATTTAAGACCTGCGGGGAGACCAATACCCCGCAGATCGTTGTAAATCGCAGGTTTGTCTTAACTTAATGGCATTGCGCTGTAAATCCCCTCCCGCACAAAATCACTCTTTTTTATTTTATCTTTAAAAAAGAGATAAGATAATATTGTGCTCATTTTCAAACCATCCTTGATGACCTCCATAAGGGGCCAATACCTAATCCTTTATGGTTGCCCTTAGATAAGCCGGCGTTGAAACATCTTGGAGCCTACATCAAACAGATGTCACATTTCTGCAATCTTTGTTTGCTAAGGTGAGAATATCTTGCATTCGCGACACTTTAAAAAGTAAAAGCAACTAACTAGGAAATTAAGTAAGATTCGTCCATGAACCTCGGGTAACTCGCGGAGCGAGATCATCTGAATTTGAGTTATTTCGCTTTAACGACACAAGTCAAATTGAGTACAACTGAATAATATTACAACGGATTTACGGAAATAACGGATTGGGATAGCGGAGCGTGAAAACTATTTTTTAAAAGTGATTTTGATGATTATCTGTTTGAGTCGTTTCGGTGGATGCTTCTTTAATAAATAATAGCTCCGTTTTAATAATGATGTGCTACAGCTATGTCGGGTAGGATAGATATTGCTCCGTGTATGTAAATGATTATTTGGTTGGATAGGTTCGGTGGGTGCTATTACTTATTAAATAATAGCTCCGCTTTGAAGTGACGGAGTAAGTAGCCTTTAAAATGTTTAAGCCCCGTGTTTATTGGCTTGAGCCATTTTACCCTCAATTGTAATAGCCATGTAGGGTGGGCAAGCGGGCGCCACGCTCTTTCATTTAACCAAAATCTATCCGCCCGCTTGCCCACCCTACTAAGACTGGATACGCTACCCCAAAAAAAATCCGATCTGGGGGCGTTGCCCCCATACCCCAATGCCATTAAGCGATGTCAAAGTAAGCTTTCCAACCAAGCAGGGATTTGTTTAGAGCAGCGATGATCTGGGGGAGTGAATGGCTCCGTGTCCGACGGCATAACTTCCTGACCGTGTGTTTCGCATTCTTCAGCGCCTTGTCTGATACTTTCTAGTTTGTGGTCACGGCGCGAACCAAAGGTAAAACCCAGAAACATGTGGTTCCATGGGCGATCCACCGCGCTTTTAGCGACATTGACCTTTTTTTGATAATTAATAGATTAATGGTGCGTGCGTAGGACCAATGCCATTAAGTTAAGACCATGTAGGGTGGATTAAGCGAGATCGCGACTCCACAAAAACTTATAGATTAATCAGGTGGATACGCTCCGCGGCCGCCACCCTACATGTATGGATTTTTGCTTAACTTAATGGCAGTGGTGCGTCAATGCCATTAAGTTAAGCAAAAATTATTGATTTTATTGGATAAAATACGTGACAATCGTATTTTTAACTGAGCAACTACGTCAAAAAAAATCCGATTTTTTCAAAAAATCGGATTTTTAACTGAGCTGCTGCGTCAAAAAATCCGATTTTTTCAAAAAATCGGATTTTAATTGAGTTGCTAATTTGGAATAACCTGTATTTTTTATTTTAAAATCAATAATTTATCCTTAACTTAATGGCATTGAGTGGTGCGTAGGACGCACCCTACGCTTGCTAAAACGTTACGGACGGGGTTGCAAACCCCGTCCAGCATAAAAAAAACTGAGCAAAACCCAGTATTTGTCACTCTTATGAAATTCTTCCAAACGTCTCAAAAACTCCTTGGCTTGTTCTTCAGAACTCCTTTTATTTATTCCCTCGATTATTCCTTCATTTTTTCCCCACTGAATATCATCTTGCCGTAAATTAAGTCTATACCGTTTTCCCCAATTCAACCGTTATTCGCAAACTTTCTAATTGTTAGCTTGGCTATATAAGTCACTACCCTTATCTTGCCTCGGCAAGAGTATGGAATACACCCTATATAACCAGCCTGTATTCAAAACCGGACTTGAGATTTTCAGGGCAACCATAAAGGATTGCCCCTACGAATCCGGCTCCTCCAGAGCCTGCTACATTCCTTGGCAGACTAATGCTTTCGCATTACAACAACCTACCCGTAAGCGTTTCCCAGTTTACCAGGCAAATAAGTGTCCACAGCGAATAGTGCGGCTCATCATACTTAGCCATGCGCCTTACTCATATATATGAGTACCTTAGCGTTTATGCATACCTTTAGCCTGTCCCACTGTTCCTCCACCTACATCTTGTTATCGTCTTTCCGATTAGTCAGCATATCCAATCTCCCCCTTGGACGGTTTCGATTGGGGGGCTTCGTAGGGGCAATCCCTTGTGGTTGCCCGCCCCTACGAATCCTACCCGACGTGCCCGCTAGATGGTTTTAACTTTACCATCCCTCTAGCCAATCCTGCTAGGAGGCGATAACTACGTCGTTTTTCCTCGTTCATAGCATCTGTTCTTTCAGGTACTTAGGTTGACCCTATCGACGAATGCAGCTTAGGGTAATCGCTTGCCTATCATCCCTTTATGGCAAGCAAACCCTTGCACTGGTGTTTCGCCAGTTGGAAGAGCCGGGTGACGTTTACTGACCTTAGACCACGTCAGGTGGCTTTTAACCACACCATAGCATAAGTTTCAACAGACTTTATTTTCAACCACAGTATTAATCATAAAGATTAACTTATGGTTATCATTAGGCCAAACGAGTCGCACCATTTCCTTTTTTTGTCTTTGGCTTTTTTATGAGTCCAAACTTTAGTTCTTAGTTCAACGTTTTTTTAATAATCGGGACTCCCTAATGAGCTTAATATAATTACTAATAGAATAACTAATTTGAATAACTAATTTCCATTAGTTGTTTTGGGTGATTTTATCACTGTAGAATAGCGCTCATCTTTAGTCGGGCTTGCGAGCAAAAATTAAAATAACTACAGGGCTCATAACCTGGCTTATAGAGAAAATTTATTTCGATAAACCTATAACACTTAACCAACTACAGGATACGATCTGTATGTTATTAGATGTTGGAATTTTATTTGGCATATATATTGGGGTTAGGCTATTTGGAAAGAATGGTGAAAAGCTAAATAATAAAAATATAGCTAAACAGCTTCAAATTTATAAGGTTAAATCAGTTGTAAAAAAAAACATAACTGAGCAACCTGTTACAGATACAATTAACAATTTTCTTGAAAAAAAAACTGATTTTTACTTGAAAATAAGTTCTGCTTCTATGGGTTTAGCCGCGATAGGAAATTTTTTTCCACCTTTACACCTTTTAAGTATTGGCCTTATTACCTATACATCTTTGCCAATTCTTAAACATGCTGAAACATTCATGATTAACGAAGGGAAGATTGGGCATAGTATGTTGGTCTCAGTTCTATCTGTATTGGCTCTAATGACAAATCAATCTTTTGCATTAACAGTCGCTATCTTTTTCTACCATTTTGGTGGAAAATTTTTGGCAAAGACTCAAGATCATTCCAAAAAAATGCTCACCCATTTATTTGATCAACAGCCCAGTAAAGTATGGATTTTAAAAAATAAAGTTGAAATTGAAGTCCCTTTAGAGACTGTTTGTATAAACGACATTGTTATCGTCAACACCGGAGAAATCGTTCCGATTGATGGCATTATCACAAATGGCATGGCGATGATTGATCAACATACCTTAACGGGTGAATCTCAACCCGCAGAAAAAGGAATAGGAGAAAAGGTGTTTGCTTCTACGAGTGTCATAAGCGGTCGAATTTGTGTTAAAGTTGAAAAAACGGGAGTTGATACAACGATTTATAGAATCGGTGAGATGTTGAATCGTACCGCAGATTTCAAAACCAACATCCAATCGAAAGGAGAAAAATGGGCAAATCAAGTCGCTAAGCCATTATTAGGAATAAGCGCATTTGGTTTGCCTATTGTAGGTGCGGTAGGTTCTACAGCTATTCTTAACAGTAGTTTTGGAAATCGT
>JBDLJY010000298.1:0-8089 GCA_039714115.1 Pseudomonadota bacterium
ACCGCGACGCAGGAGCGTGGGAACGAGAGTAAAAGCTTGTCCCGAAGCATTGAGGGATCGGATTTCTAGCCCACCATAAAATGAGCCTAAAACACCGGAGCCGCCGGTAAATCACCAGGAGACGACAGTGAATAAAAAATGACACTCCTATTACTTCTATCGCTTCATTTGGGACAAGCCAGCCGGTTTTGACTATCACTTGTTGTCCTTCTATGCCCTCAACCAACACCTCCACTGTGTAACGTTTTCCATACTGATCTTCACTGTGAAAAGTGGTGTCTGCTTGTAAAGACTTCGTTTCAAGTTGGTAAAGAAGGTTTGTATAGTTATCTTTGGTAAATCCAAGTAATTTTTAAAAAAGAACCGCTTTGTGCTTTCCTTTTGGCGAGTTAGGGTTTAAAGCATAATGTGTTAGCTTGCGCGGATCAATAATTACATTATCAACTGGCTCAACAAGTTTCAAGTGAATGTTCTCCTTAGACTCTTACATCGACGTTTTTATCGTTATCCAAAACAATAAAACTTCGGATTATTTAATATTTAACACTGGTTAGTTGGCGTCCAAAATAAATTTTGGACTCCAAAAATATCCTGAGCGAGATTAAGATGAGTTTGGACATGTTTTGCGGCTTTTTCTGTCAGTTTGATACCTCATAAATCAATAAGTTGTTTAATATGAATTTTACGGTAATTATAAGCTTGGAATACCGGTATTTGATCAATATCCCACTTTGATATAATGCCTTGTTTTGGTTATTAGCCCACCGCAAACAATACGTCATCGTAAAAATCGTTCATCTCGTCTATTTCCTCATCAAAGCTAGGCACTTCGATACCCGTATCATCTATAGAGACAACAACTAGAGTGTTATTTTCAGCAACATACACTTTTACTTTGGATTTATCCAATACCTCTTCCTCAGTATATTTATACTTCTTCATTATTTACAACCTTGCCATTTTTCGCTGATTGGTAGGGTGTAAATATTGTTCTGGTTCATCCATTAATAGAATATCCCCTTTTTTGGCAAGATGCTTGAGATAGAAACTAATCTTTAATTGAGATTTAACCACAGAAGAACCCATATAAAGCGGTATTTGTTGAGTCAAACGATTGGCATTAAAAAACACTTGACCTGCTCAAAATAAGCTGATAGAATGCGCCTCCAAAAATGAACGTTCCACTATTTTTGGAGGAGTAAAAATGTCAGACAAAATATTTTCCATACAAGAAAATTTAACTGAAGAGTATCAGCGATATTTTAATAATAAAGGAGTCATTGGTTATTTTAAAAGTCCCTACGAGCTTGAGCCAAAGAAAAAAAAATATTATTTATGTTTCAATAATGGAAAATTAATCTTCTTAGGTAAATCTTTGGAAGCAGTTGATAAACGCCTTCAAGAAATATACTACGCAGATCAACTTGATTTTTTGGATCCTACCAAAACTGCTCCTATTGTAGCTGAGCAAAAAAAAGAAGGTAAAACGGTTAAAAAACGTAAAACTGCTAAAATGACCCCAAAAAGACGAGACTTAATAAAGCAAATAAGCATGATTGAAACATGGGGGCGTGGCGTTATTGCCAAAATAGCTACTAAATTAGGCAGGAAAATAGGGGCCGTTAGGCAGATGTTATCTGTTTTAACAAAAAATGGATTATTGGTTCGCGTGCGACGTGGGCAATATGCTCTAGGGGCAAACATTAGTGTTTAATCATTGGACTCATAAGCTTTTGGGCAGCGGTTTGGGGCTGAGGGATATCCAAAATTTATTTTGGACGTGAAAAGCACTTAAGCTACCGAATATACCCCACGCCGCACGCGAACCAACAAACCTTTTTTTGTCAAAACAGCACACATCTGTCTGACTGCACTTACCGTCCGCCCTAAATTAGTAGCTATTTTGGCAAAAACGCCACGCTCCCATGTTTCAATCATGCTTATTTGCTTTATTAAATCTCGTCTTTTTTGACCCCTTTTAGAGGAAAGAGCCTTGATTTCTCTTTCTAGCTCAGCTAGAGTAGGATAAGGTTTCAAAAATTTCCAAAAACGCTTGTGTATATACATATCTTCAAGACGTATAGAAACAGAAGTCACAGTTTTACCTAAGAGAAATCTTTTTTGAGATTTCTTCAAAAATAAGTAATAATATTTCTCTATTGGTTCTGGCTCATATGGAATTCTATGATAACCAATGATACCAAACTCACCAAAATTGCGTTGGTATAGTTCAGTTAATTTTTCATTTCTTACAAATATCATGTCAGACATGTCACACTCTCCAAATTTAATTGAGTAAATTTTAGTGGGGCGAATTCTATCAGTTATTACTAAGCAGGTCAAGCATTTTTTTTATCATTATCTAGTTACCCACCAGCCCCGAGACGGTGGGCAAAAAAAACCGGTTCATACTGCCCACCCTACAAAAGAACGTTTTGAGCCTAACTTAATGGCATTGGATTCACAACTAGGTTCAAGTGGAGAAATTGTCAGGTTTTCATCAAACCAACTGCCTTTAGCATTGCCGCAATGTCTGGGTTCAGTTTTTTGAAGTTCAAATTGGCAAGAGCAAAGTAAATTATTGTATTCAAGTTTTAACTCTGGATATTGTTTCTGAGGGCGAAAATGTTCTATAAGTCGAAAAAGCTGATGTATTTTATTATCAATCTCTTTGGGGCGATAGCCAGAGTCCATCAAAGTTTTAAGTAAAAAATTGGAATCCTGTCCATAAGTCAATGCCATTAAGTTAAGCTCCATAATCAGGCTGACAAGTATCCAAAACCTGGCAGGTCGTTGTAAACTCCGATTGACCTGACAGGTTTTTGACACCTGTCAGGTTTGTCTTAACTTAATGGCATTGGTCCATAAGTGCCATCTGGTTGCACTGCCTCCATGCCTTGTTCACTTTGAAGCAAACACCAAATATTTTGGCAACGCACATGCGAGAGTACCAGTGGTGAATGGGTTGTTAAGACAAATTGACAATTTGGAAAGGTTTCAAGCAATTTCGGGATGACTCTATGCTGCCATTCTGGGTGTAAATGTAGCTCGACTTCATCGATCAGCACGATGGCTTGTCCCTCAAGCGGATTGCTTAGATCAGGGTTAGCAATTGCTAATCGATGCGCCAAATCACCAACCAGTGCTAATAAACATTTTTCCCCATCCGACAATTGGTTGACATCAAAATGTTGATGAGCTTTTTTGACTTCCATTCGCAATGGTGCCCGTCTTACCCTCAGATTTGAGAAACCGGTTAAGGCTAGAATCGCTTTTCTAACGGCTTTAAGCTGTGGTTCCTGATATTGCAAATTGCTGCCAACACTTTGAGGTTCAATCGGGTAAAGTTTTTGTTCATTTTCAAAATCTTCACGCCCACGATACCATTCAAAGAAACGACGAAAATCATTGCGCCCACCAGTTAATGCCTGCTCATAAGCAGAAAGTTGCTCAAAGTTGTGTTTAGTTCGTATCCGCAGAGGAACATCTAAGACGGCACGATTGACACCATAAAAAACCGCTAAGGGAACACTATTTTTTTCATTTTGTTCAAAATATTCATATAGTTGTTCTACAATATCTTTGATAGCAGTCAGATTGCTAATCGTCTGCTTTTTTCGACCTCGTTTGGTTTTTACCATTTGCCATGAAACCGACTTTTGATTAAATTCAATTTCAATTGAGTTAACGGTTTCACTCGCAGCTTTTCGTATATCCGAATCGGTGAAAAATTGTCCACTACCTTTTGTCGAACGAATTCGACTAAACAATCGCGATAACATAATCGCTAAAGCCTCTAAAATGCTGGTTTTACCAGCCCCATTAATACCGACTAAAACAGTTAATTGTTCTCCAAACTGGATATTTAAGGTTTTAAAGGGACGGAAATCGGTTAATTCTAGTTGTTGTAGCTTTATCATATATGAAGGTATTATCTTATTGATAGGTGGCCAATTGGTGCGCCCGAAAACCCCAATTTGAATTTAATATTGTCTTTCCAAGTATCCAAAAAACCATAAATGGCATAACTCACATAAGATTTACCCGTATTATTCACAAATAAGGGTTAAGTCACCAAGTTCTATTTCAGCTTTATTTATAATGCAAAGTTTTTAGCTTGCGACGTTCTAAATTAACCAGCGGGGTATTAATATGGCATTAACCCTACGCTTGCTTGATGTATAAATTTTGCAAATTATATTTTATCAAGGATTATCCTGATTATTGAAAATAATTTTCCAAATATTTGGAAAATTATTTTTTATTAAATATTTCCATGCTTCAGTTTCGGAACGACGTTTTTCTAAATCATCTTTGTGGTATATAAGTAGTATATTAATATTCTCTTTCTCATTATCTAAAAATAGAATTATTCTATTTCCAGACTTTTTGGGAGATTTTTGTGTTCCCGCAACCGCAAAAGAAAATTTAAATAAACCGTAGGGATCACAAAATTTAATACAATCTAAACGATCCGTATCTTTTAACCTAAAAACTCGCTTAAGAGATTCTATGATGGCTTTTTCTGTGATTTCCCACTCCTTTGTATATTTTTTCTTAAATCTCTTTTTATAATGTTTTTCAGAAAAGTCTGAAAAACTAACATGGAAATCAATGTCTTTAATAAACATTCTCAGGTTCCTCTTGGGTAATCAGTTCGTAGGGAATCACTTCATTGTCTCGTGAAATTTTCCATGGTAACTGTTCATGCGTGAAATCAACAAGACTTTCCGTATTGTGCTGACTCCATTTTTGAGCAATTTCCCGAATCAATTCGATTTCTGGTTCGCTGAGTTGATCCATTTCTGGTTCTTCTATTAGAGAAAAAAGATTAGCGGCTCCTTTTTTTTCTTCTAAAAGAATGCCATGAGCAATCATGTATTCCAATACTGAAAAAAATTCTATCGTTACTGGACCAAACGGCAACTTTTTATATTTAAATCCGGTCATGGGAACTAGAAATTTATAAAACTTTGCAAAATCTACTAGATAGACCAATTTAGCCAGTTTAGTTTTAGTGATCTTCCCATCCTTCATGGCACCATATGCAATACAATGTGCGATGATTTGTTGCAACTTTTTTAAGGCAAGTGTTTTCATTTTCTTTTTCTCAATGAAAAACTAAAGAAAGATAATAGACTTATCCCTAAACGGATTAGCTCTAGGGCTACCAAGAACTTAATCCGATTTAGGGACAAGTCTATTATGTTTGTTGTTAAATAAAACCGATAAATCTTATTAACATAACCTGCGGAGCGCAGGTTTGCCGGCACAATATTAGGCAATATTTCGAGGCGCAAACGACATACTACGGAATTCCGTCTTATACTTAGATTCCCCTAGCTTCTTGATTTTCGCCACGCCCATCTTGTAGTTGTAATTACCGCTGATATGGTCAACAACACGCGCCGTCAGAGAATTGGAGGGTTGACGCGCATCAAGCATGTTAGCGTACAGCATACCTTTCTTAACATGTGGAGTGACGATAGCAACAGCCGTGACAGCCGCTTTGGACAATTCGATATGCCCTCGCTCCATCAGTTCCGAGAACTGGAAGTGATCATTGTGTACGCCAATAATCGTATCCTTATGGGCAGCAACGCGATCCGAATACATCATCACATAGTCGCCTGATTCAATACCACGCGCCTTAGCATCATCAGGATGGACTTCCACAAAATTTTCCGGCCAGCGTTGAGTGATATAGGGGCGGCGCTCTACGTCATCAAAGCCAGATTGCCAGATTTCATTGATACGCCCATTGCTAAGCCAAAGCTCATCATCCTTGGGCTTTAACCAAGTCCAGAAATCAGAGAATAAACTCCACGGATGCTTTTGCAGATTCACTTTGCCGGTTTGGGTATTGAAGTGGGTCATCTTCTTGTTGACCATATTCGCTTCACCTGGACCATCGGCTCCGTATCGTTCTCCCACCATTTCCGGTGTCATCGTAGTATCGTGCAAGCGTTTAGTGCCCTTCAATTCTCCTTTTTCATTAATGAACGTAGGACCTTGGATACCGTCAGCACCTAACAGGCGCAATTGCTCATGCAGGGTACGCCCATGGCGGTGAGCATAAACTTTGATCATGTGATAAGCCTTACGCCCGCCCCGGCTGAAGCGCGAAGATTCCTCCGCCACATCGTTAGAATTGTTCCAATCAAAGCCGTCAAAGCCCATCCGCTTCGCTAATTGCGCGATAATCCACCAATCTGGTTTAGCATCGCCCGGTGCATCATAGAATTTTTGATACAGACGCAGACGACGCTCGCCGTTAGCACGCATAAAGTCCTCTTCACCCCAAGTCGCGGCGGGGAAGACAATATCGGCAAACTGGGCACCGATAGGATTACGCAGATAAATGTCTTGGTTGATGACCACAGTGCCGCCGGAATCCGCTCGCGCTTTCAGCGTATCAATAATTTCCTGCTTATCGTAGCTGCGTACTTGATGAGGATTGGTAACAACCAGCTCATGAAATCGCTGTTGCAATCCTTGGGAACCGCACATGGCTTGAATCCAAGTCGTACCGATAACATGCGCCATTCGAGTATGACCAGAAACCAACCAACGGTCAGTATCCAATGCCCTCCGACGACGACCCGGTACTTTTTCCGGTGACTTATTACGTGGCAGTTTAGCCCCACGCCGTCCACCGCGTTGGTGCCCACCAAAGCGTCCAACCACTTGACCCGGACGACCTCCTGCCCCACAAATAGTCGCTAGGGAAGAAATCGCATTCGTATTGCCGGTATTGTTAGACCAATAAAAGCCCTTTTCAATACCAAAAGACGCTTTCACGCGGCTACCATCTGGATTGGGTTTAGCGATCCATTCAGCAGCCATGCGAATTTTTTCCGCATCAACGCCCGTCAATTCGGCGGCTTTATCCAATTCATATTCAGGTTGAGACAATAACCACTCTTTATAATCCTCAAAGCCTTTGGTTTGGAACTTGCCCCAAGTCGTGCGCCATTGCCAAGGCGTATTACGAGTACCCTGACCAAAGCCAGAATCAGATTCCCATTTATTGTTGACCCACTTTTTAAGCCATTCCTTATCTTCCCAGCCATTCTCTAGGACGATGCGAGCTATGGCACCCAGCAGCACGGTATCAGTGCCCGGATACACATCTAAGTGCAACCCCCCCATCTTTTTAGCGAAAGCAACCCCAGCCGTATCACGGGGATTGACCATAATGAGCTTCATACCATTGTAAACACCGCGCATGATATGCTGAGTGAAGAGGATCGTTTTGGTTTCGTAAGGGTCGGTTCCCAGACACATCAACACGTCAGCAGATGCCCAATCGTCATACGAAGGCCCAAAATTGTCAAAACCAGCATCCCTGAAGCCGGGTGTAGAAGTCACGTCGGAGGGGGTATCATGGAAAGTAAAACTGGCCGTATTAATGTGACGCAGCGCGTATTTGGTGATAGCGTAGGTGTTTTCAATGTACTGGTAAGAGTAGGTTTTCACCGAATAGGCATTGGCACCGTGTTTAGCAACCACATGCTTAGCCACTTCAGCGGCAATATCTAAAGCAAAATCCCAAGGTACTGGTTGCAAAATGCCATAAATACGCACCAGCGGCGTAGTCAAACGATCACGAGTCGGAGTTTTGGGATTGTAGCATTTCTGGGCAATCAAGCCCCCACGCATACTGGAATCGCCATTCGTATTAACCGTTGTGGCTTCCTTGTTCGGCGTAATGACGATGTTATGAGGAATGCCCTTGTGCATCACAATATTATGCTGTCCGGGGGCGACCCAGTCTTCCAGAGCGTTGCTGGGAAAGTCAATGCCGTAGGCATTCTCAGAAGCCTTTGGGCCTCCGTCACCAGAGCCAATAGGCCAGCGGTAAACTTTGTAGGCACACGCGACAATACAATAATCGCAGCAAGTCGTCAGCACTTCAGCGTGTTTGGGTGGCAGTGGCACACTGTCTTCAGGTAGATAATAATTAGTAGACATCGTTTGTTTCCTATAGTAAAGTCATCCAGAAAAGTTTTGTCCCCAAAAGACCTCTAAGTCAAAACCAGACCTGGCAGGTTAAAAACAAAACCTGCCAGGTCAAAGTCAAAACCAG
>JBDLJY010000299.1:0-8063 GCA_039714115.1 Pseudomonadota bacterium
AAAAATCGGATTTCTTTAGCTACTTAATTTTGGACTAGCCCTTCTCTACTGGGGCACAATAGTAGAATAAAACCCCTGGCATGAGAGCCGTGAGCTTTGCCACCAAGCTTTTACACTTGTCGAATTCGCGGTAAGTTCAACAAATCCAAGCGTTCCAGGACCTTCAAAATACACCGTATTAACGGGTAAATCGTCCGAAATTTTGAGCGATGTCAGTGTAATCTTGTTAAGGTTAGTCACATGTACAAGTTTAGCCGAACCACATTCGTTTTTTATCTTGGTGATCAGTTGGTTTGTCATGTCAATTTTGCAAACGGGTACGGCTTCCGTAATTTGGCATCCATTTGGAGTCTTTTGTTCTTCCAACCAGTCAGGTTCGATGGTATTGCACCATCCATAATCATTATTATCTACTAAGTTATAGTGCTCTGTTTTTGGACTCCTAAAAGATTTTTGATCCAGCACAAATACATAGTCTAGATTGGAAGTCGCGTTTAATGTTCTAATCAAGGTGTGATATGCGTTGCGTTGAAACCAGATATTGGATACATTGAGGTATTTTTTCGTATCAGTGAATAAGTATTCAAATAACTCAGCCTGACATTTAGACAAGTGAGATGGATGATTAGTTGATAGTTCTATCACAGCCAAGTTTTGCAATTGTTCGAGAGTAGAGCTGTTATCTAGCCCTAAAAAAGAATTAAGCATTTCAACAAATTTGTCTTGTTTTTGAGACTCGCTCATCACTTGGCAAGCACTAGATTGCAATGATGGCAATAAAAACGTCATTGTCACTATAAAAAAACGCAGCATAATCATTTTTCCTTTAGGTTGTTTTCGTTGTTTCGGGAAATCCGCTCCGCTCCATTCCCGAAACAACTGATCAAAGCGTTATATTAATTTTTTACCTCAACAGGCATGTATTCAATCCGTGTAATCTCATATCCAAAGGGATATTCAAAACGAGAATGCCCTAATAATTCAAAGTCTCCTTTCACCTCGTAGCGTATTTGGATCGGCAAACCACGCACTGGTATATCTAACCAAAAATTGGATTTATTAACCGAGTAATTCGTAATACCTTCTTTTTCTTCGAGAAACTCCAGTAGTTTGGAGGCACTGATAATCGGCTTACGACATTTAAGCGTGTCGTCACATTGATGAATTTCTAAATCGGTTTTTCCACGTTCTAAGCCTAAGCGTTTAAAAAATAAACGTAAAGCTGCTATTTTTGATGATTTTAGCCCTTTTATACAAACCCGCTCTATCTCTGGTTCGCTTGAATCTTTACAAAAATCTTGATCACCGATCTGTAGCACTTTCTGATAACCAACATTCGGAGTATGCGAAGTAGCCCATGCTGGTTCTATGGGCTCTAGTTTATACGGTTGCTTAATCTCATTGACGCGAATCCGATAGATTTGCCTATTTTTATTTGTCACTTTATCCAGATAAACTAAAGAAAAGATTTCTTTTTTGCCATCCTTTTTTAACAGGGCAATACTAGCATGGCTGAAACCGCCCCGTTTGCCTTCTCTATAATAACCGCTATCATAGCTCGAACTATAACGCATTCCCCATGAATATCCGTCTGGTGTGATATAGAATCCTTCTATTTCATTGAAAGGTCCTAAAGTCTGGAAGTGGGATTGATTTTCATACATGACTAAATATTGTTTTCCGTTGCTATCTGCACCCACGTAACCCCAAAACTGTTCAAGGTAAATGTGTTGGGTATTGATAACGACATTCGTCCCATGTAAGTAGCGGGTGTCACCTTAGAGGTCAATGCCAGTATGATAAACCCCTAAAATTCAGACCTGCCAGGTATCCAAAACCTGGCAGGTCGTTGTAAATTCAATGAAAAATTAACCTGACAGGTTTTTGACACCTGTCAGGTTTGTCTTAACTTAATGGCATTGACCTTTGCTGTGAAAATCTAATTTATGATGCGTAGTGGCTACCACAGGCACGAAAAAAAGCACGTCCTTTTTCGAGAATATCAGGTTTCAAAGACCAATGGTTGGGATCCAATCCAACACGTTGACGATAGTCGAGATGTGTTTGGTAACTCATGCCAGCAGACGAATGTGCAATAGGATAATATAATAATATGGTTTGTTCGGGTAAGTCACGTTTTTTGAGTGCGTCGGTCGTTAAGCAGACGGCATTGCGCTTGTTGTGTGCGTTCCAAGATTGACCTAATAAAATGGGGTTAAAAACAGCTCTTCATTGTATGGACAAATATTGATAAATATTTATTTTTATTAATAATATCAAAATAAGGTTTGACAACATATTTTTTGTTTGGTAGTATGCCACCACCTTTATGGTGTACGGCGAGTTCCGCCGGAACTAACGTCTGTCAGATATGAGAACGTGAGTCCTGTGGGGATTGGGTTGGAGTGCGACCTCTGTAAAATCCCCTCTATTTACTGAGCGAGAACCAAGCTTTTTCTGTTATGCTATCTCAGGGCAGAAACCGAACCGTGGACATTTGTCCACAAATCGGAGAACGGTAAAGTCACTCCAAGCCATTAGTTCTAAATAACTTAAAAACCCGCCCTGTTCTTTTTGCATCAATTCTACCGCCATCGCTGTTTTAAAACTTTGCAGCGAGGTTGGAAAATATTCCGCAGTGAGTGCCCCCCAATTACCTAGTCCTTGCACTTGAATTTGTAACTGGCGAGATTTCATCTCGTGTTCCAAGGTTTTATTATCATTATCCGTCTTAAGTCCTTGTAAATAATATTTTAATTTTTTTTCAAACTTTATATCGGACTGCTCAGTTTTTTCCTGATAACTGAGCAGTGCTAAAAATAAGGAGGTTTTGCCCACGGAGCGGACAAAGTGGCTGCCACAAAGGCTCATAAATGTGGCAATACGTCCTTCGGCTTGATTTTTGTCTTGTTCTTGTTTGGTAAGCAAGGCTAAAATATCAGGATTCAGTTTTAATTTGGCTTCTTCTAATCGGGAGCCGTAGCTGTTGACTTTGACATAAGCCATAATATGGCGTTGATTTTCAAATCGGGCATGTTGACGAATAAAGTCTCGGAGATAACGCCCTTCAATTGAAGGATCTGTTATTACATGTTCTCGTTGCGTTTGTTCGAGTTCGATAAAGCGGTATTGATAGTCAAATGTTGGCGGAATGATTGGGATATTCCCTTCAAAGCAGTTGGCTTTGACTACGTTGCCGGCAAGCGAAAAGCCACTGCCTAAGGCGACTGCTCGCCCTTGTAGTTGTTCTAAACCTACATTCAATAGGGTTGTGGCATATAGGGTTGCCGGGAAACAATACCCAATAATTACTATGATGTGGCATAAATTTTTACGGACGTTCATCACTCTCCTCTGGGGGGCAGTAATCAAATAATGTTTGGGGCAGAATTTGAACTAGTTCGTTTATCAGGTGGGCACAGTAGCTAATCTGACGATACGAAGTGGTGGTTATTTATGGTTCAAGCGCTGCTAGGCATTCATCAGCCCGCTGGGTAAATTGTTGCCACTTTTGATAAAGTGTTATAGATGATTTTTTGTTTGCTGGCTCTTTACTAATCCATGGAGAGTCTTGCCCTGTCAATTGTTTCAGTTGTTGAGACAGTAGGGAGGCGCGAATAGTTTGTTTTGCGCGGTGGTTACGAAATTTAATCTGTTCCCAAGAAAATGTTTGATCATTTAACGATTGTGCCCGCGCAATGTGCCGATTTAGTTTAGCAATTGAGAGCTATAAAGTATTGTTCTTGTAGTTCTCGATAGTGATTTTGAAGCTGTGCGATAAATTCGCTATTTTCAGCAATAACCCATTTACGCCTCCACTGATGACGGTGGTTTCTGATTTAGATGATAATGAGACGATGCACAATATCATTATAACCGTAATTTAGCATTTTCTGCCTTTAGTGTTTCGATTTCCCTTTTTAACGCGGCCATCTCTTCTCCAACATCGACGATGGCTTGGGCATTATCAATTACATAGCCTTCCAACTCTTGTAGGGCTTGATCTGCATGGGCTAAAACACTCATCCCCATTAAGGCCGAAATGGCTAAAATTCGTGGTAATTTTTTTAATATCATAGTTTTCCTCTATAGCAGTTTTTTGCGCTATGAGTTAAATGGGGCAATCCCTTGTGGTTGCCCTTTAATTAACGGAGATAGACGCTAATAGGGTTTTTATATCCAATTTTGTGGCAGTTGAGAAAGAATATCTTCAGCGATGTTCTTAAAAAAAGCACGAATAGTGGTAAAAAACTCTGCCGGTTTACCTTCGTTGTCAAAAAGAAACTGTTTTGCTAGTTCTATTTGTGATTGCTTGATTTGTTCGTATGATGCATTTTCACCTAAATTATGTAATGCTTTTTCAGAGGCTTCTTTTAATTTACTTATGACTTTTTGCCGTGCATCAATCAGGCGATCACAATTTAAATTTAACGCATTGATAGTATTTTTGGCTCTGTCTGTAATCTCATTTTCACCGAATTGTTTTCGGTTTGCAGACAGTTCTCCAGCATGTTCTCCATTAATTGTCACTCTAAAAACCGCAGGACTTTCAGGTATATCGCTTGGTTTCAAAATATTAATCACTTCATAGTTGTTATGTAGTCCTTTTAAAATGCACAAATCCGGTACTTTCTCACTTTTAGGTGCATCACAACTTTCATTTCCCTTATCTGCCCAATAAAACTTAGATTTATTCGGCATCATTACGACATAATTTTTTTTGTGTGCCTCCCTGACAAACACCAAATAAATTAATGCTCTCTAATGTCCAATTAAAATTGCCGTTTTTGTCAAAAGATTTTGGACAAAAATGTTCTATTCTGGGCGGATAATTTTTATATTCGGTTAAATCCGTTTCGCAATAAGCACATAAACCATGCTGTATCTCAACTAACGCCTCTCTAAGTTCTTCATAAGCGGTTTCATCATGAGCATTTTTATAAGCTTGATAGTTTCTGAATTCCTCCCAATTTCGTTCATGAGGATACTGACGAAAAAAAGCTTCAAGCCCATCAGGGCGTTGTTGTAATTGTTTAACTTTCTTCATTACCATTTTTTCCGCTGATTACCTGACGACGACGTATTTCCATCTTGGCACTAATTAACTCCGGTTCATCAGGAGACAATTCATATAAACGTTTTTTGATTTTCTTCGCCATTTCACTATCCCAGTCGTCGTCTTCAATCAATTCATAGTAGCGATTCAATTAGCAACGTTTCTGTTGGCTCTTGCTTTGAGTTATTGAGTGCATAAAAACGCCCATTGTTTTTTTTACTTTCACGACGCTTAGTTTCCGAGGATAAAATTGCTCTGTTAGTGCTATAGTAAGCGATTATTGGTAGTTCACGGAGTTCACCGGAGTAAATTTTACTGAGAAAATCGTGAAGCTTTTTATATCCGGTTGCTTTTGGAATTTTTGAGTCTTTTTTTATGAGAGAATTATATTTTGATACATCCCATAAAATACCTTCGAGTGTTTCAAGCGTTATTCTCATGTAAGGTGCTTGATTCATTAGTGAGTCTGATAAGGCCAAATTGTCATTTTGTGTTGGCATGTATTGGTGAATATCATCATCACTCGCTCCTTTTCCTTTGACGCTAAAATAACTCGGTATTAGATCGCAATTTGGTTGTTAAATATTGACATTATTGCTAATGTAAATAAATCCGAACATGGGAACGATCAACCCATTATCCTCTTGCCGAAGCTTGAGGTTGCTTATTAAAAAAACGAATCCGTTTGGTCGGATGTAGCCAGTCTTTGAACTTCTTTCCCACCTTCTCAACTAACTTTTCATAAGAAAAATCTGAATCATTCTTCCTTAAAATGTTAAAAGCCCCGTTGACATCGGCATTCAAAAGCGTGCCTGATGCCGCTTTATACAAACCACGTTTGACTCGTGTACCGCTGAAAATATGTTTCTTTTTAACATTTGGGTACCGTTTGGGCATCTTGTCGTCATCAACAAAACTCGCTTTACTTGTATAACTCTCGTTTGCAACCTCTAATATGATACCATGTTGCCCAAGTTTATAATCTAATTGATCTATAAACTGGCCCAGAGATAAGTTAACGAAGTTTTGATTGGTTTTTTTGCCCAAATTGATGCAGTTTAGCGATTGAGTCACATCACCCACAACGACTTTAGAAATATTGTTTTCAACACAAGTTTTTACCACAAAATGAGTGGCTCGATGCATATAATCATTCACGGCTGCATTACGCCGATTTGTGAGGTTTTGAAGTTTCCTCGACCATTTCCTCCGTCTCGTTTTTTCGAGTGTTGACTGTATTTTCGCCTTTTGCTTATTATAATAAGCATTTACCGATTTCAACCGCCTACCATCAATAATAAATGGTTTTACGATGCCATTAGTGACGCAAGTCGCAAGGTTATTAAGTCCTAAATCTATAGACATTACCTTGTTATGAAACGTCACGATTTTGGAACTAAATTCACCTTTGGAGTCTAGTTTGTCCAATTCAACAAGTTCCGTCGTTTTCAAAGGCTTAACTTTTTGATAAATATCGGTTTGTTCATCATCGTAAGTAAACACAGCATGAAAAGACTTATATTTAGGAATAACCTCTACCTGCTTGATTGTTTTGCCTACCAATTGTTTAGGCCGTTTGATTTCCAATCCTTTCTCTAATACAACAAAAGCTTCTCTAACAAGCACTTCTGCTGACTTAATGACTTTACCACTCGGCATTTTGAACGACTTAAGTAGGGGCAATCCTTTATGGTTGCCCCTGCCCAAAACCACCAATTTGTATTTTATTTTAAAAGCTTGATAATTAAAAATCAAGTTATCATGCTTTTTCGGTTTAAACCGAGGAGGCCTTGGTTGCCCTTTATACTTGCTCGGATTCTTTTTAAAATCTTGAATCGCCCGGAAAAAGCAGAAAAAGTTCTTATCAAGCCGTCGCAAGGTTTGTTGGGCAACCTTAGCTTTCAACAATTTGTAGTTAACCTCACCTTCAAGATTAACCTCTTGCCTCATAGCTTTATCCATTTGAGAATACGAGAAGTATTTTCCGGTTGCCGAAAAAGCCTCGCGCAAGGTCCACAACGCTTGGTTGTAGAGGTTTTTGGCATGAGCAGTCAATTCCCTAAGCCGTTTGAATTGGGTTTTATCTAAACCTCTAATTTTGGTTTTCAGTGCTCTCATTTGTTCCTCGCTGTCTAGTCTCTCCTTCTGTACTTGGTTTTCATAATTTGCGTATTTTATCAAACTCAAATTAATAATGTCAACACTCTCAAAATCAATAATGTCAACACTTATCAATATTTTTATTAACTATACCTAATCCGGTTGCTAAGGCATCCAAAATAGTTGTTTTTCCGTTGGCATTATCTCCAACTAAAATGGTTAATCTGGAATGTAGCGGCAAAAACATCTTTTCTCTAATACCTCTAAAATTCTCAATTGTTATATATTTCAATTTCATATCATATTTTCCTTTGCTTTGAATCAATTCTATTCAACAAGCCAATGTCATTAAGTTAAGCTTTTTTCTCGTTTTCTCGTTTTCACGCTCAGTGCTCATCGTTATACATAAGTCTATTTTCGAGGCACAAATTGAGCGGTGCAAGTAAACCTTGCACTCCAAAACATCAAAAATGGTTAATCATGGAGTGCAAGGTTAACTTGCACAATCCTGTGCAAGTGAACCTTGTGCTGGGTAAGATCAAAAGGCTCACCGTGCTTATGCCGACGTTGCCAATTATTTACAACAAATCTGAAGGTAAAGCTCTCCTGTCCAATGACCATATTGCCCACAATCTCCATGGCACTTAATCTTACTGCTTCCAAATGTTGATTGTTTAATATATGACGATGACCCCGAATAAAGACTTATTGCTTTTAAGTACCCTTCATGTCTAGAGAATCCAGAAGGACAAGCTCCGTTTGCAAATATACAATAATTTCCACTTTGCCAATTATTAGCCTTAGTTATGGCATCATTAGCCGTCCTTTGAGCTTGGTTGGCTTTGGTATTGGCATGAGACTTGGCAGCATGTTCAGCCTGACTCGCTTTGGTATTGGCATGAGCCTT
>JBDLJY010000300.1:0-8019 GCA_039714115.1 Pseudomonadota bacterium
TTGCTATTATGCACGCAGTATAACAACGGACTTGCCGTGTCACTTGAAGCAAGACCGTCTCAGACGAATTTTTTTTAAATTTTTACTTGCATTTTTTTTATAGCACGTATATAATTTTAAATGTACATTATGATATGTGTATGGAAAATATTTACCTAATTTTTTAGCGGTTAAAAATAATTGAGTAGTAAAACACTCAAGATTAACTATGCTGCTAAATCTTAGGTGAATAGGAATAGAAAAAAATTTTTTTCAATTTAATGTCTGTCAAACACTAATAAGATGATTCATGGCAAGGTTAGTTAGAGTTTCGCTAATAGATATTCCACAACATATCATTCAAAGAGGAAACAATCGTCAAGTGTGTTTCGGAAATGAAGTAGATATGAAGGCTTATCTACATTGGCTAAAGTTATTTTCCAAAAAATCTCAAGTAGGTATTCACGCTTGGGTATTAATGACTAACCATGTGCATTTACGGGTTGCACCCGAAAAAGAAGGTGCAATAAGTAAAATGATGCAATCACTTGGACGTATGTATGTCAGATACTATAACCGTTGGCTTTTGTACCCAAGGGCCATCTTCATCCAAATACCAGATAAAATCATTGCTATGGTTTTTATTTACATAAGATTCATCTAAATAGACTTCCGGACGAATACATGTTTTTCCTTTACGGTTTGAACGCTTTTCACGTCGTTGTAAATTATACGAAAAATTAACATGCGGGGTGTGGGTACATTGACGTAGGTTTGCCGCCACGATATAGCATTGACACATTTTATAGGAGATCAATTTATGATCCAGAACAATCGAGAATTGAAGAAAGAAATCTTAACGATGGTGGTGGGGGATATCGTATCAAGTTCTTCGCTAACAGTCAAATTTGGTGCATTTGATGCAGAAAAAACCCTAGAATGGTTTGTACACCGAGTTGATCAGCAGGCTAAAACTCATCAGGCTCGCTTTCTCAAATTTTGGGGTGACGGTTTTATTGCGGCCTTTTCCTCTCCAAAGGAAGCCGTTATCTTTGCCATTGAGCTTAAAAATCAGTTAGCAAATCCAGATTTTGAAGGGCGACCATTACAGATAATAATTGCCATACATACCTCCAACGTAGCTATTGCTTCCACATCATACGGAAAAGAAATATTTGGTAGCGGTGTTGCTTACGCCGCACATCTTGAGAGTGTCGGTAAGCCTGGAGAAATTATTATATCGGAAACTGCTCGAAACTTTATTGATGAAATCGCTGGCACTCAGGTGGTCGCTGGTGGAGAAAGCACAGTCAAACAATTGGGTTCAGTTAAAATATTTAAACTGGTTGCCTCTGGGGAACTAACCAAATGAGTTCATCAAATCTTTATGATTCAAAAGTGCGTGTTGCATCAGAAGCTATAGTCATTATTGATATTGTCCAAGCAACAGCAACAAGTAATCTTTTTGGCTGGTATGCAGTCGGACGGAGATTGGTGCATGAATTACGCCAGTTGGTTTTAAAAATTGGAGAAAAATATGGCTTAACATGTATCAAGAGCACCGGTGATGGCTTTCTACTCACCTACTCAAATTCTACAGCAGCAGAGTTATCAGCTTTAAATGCTGTTAAAGCTTCGTTAGAACTCTTGGAAAATCTAGCCAAGCGTAATCAAGAAGTAGCCGAAGAACGTAAATTGGATATACGATTCGCTATCCATTTTGGAGAAGTCGACGTTCTTGAACAAGATAGAGAAGGCCCGAATATATCTTACACGTTTCGTCTTGAAAGTATTAATACCAAAAGTTTGATCGAAGCCATCAACCCTATTGATCCAGATGATTTTCCATTGCGGAATTATGTACTTTGCAGTGAACACGTTTCAAATATTTGTACCAGACATGAGGCAACTTGGACTTTAAAGAGTTGCGGACTTTTCAAACTCAAAGGATTTTCTGGAAGATGGGAAGTATTCCTAGTTGAGGCAACTGGGGATAAATAATTGGGGTCAGAGTAAAATTAATATGGGTGCAGTCACTTTTCTACGACGATTAACACTATAAAATGGAAATTAAAACAATAAAGTTAAATATTTTTAACTACTTAGCTTAATATAATCCATTCGATCTTCTATTGAGTAATTGATTGATTTTAAATAGAGTCGTAAAAAAGTGATTGCACCCTAGTTAATATGAAAGAAAACGACCGTAATTAAAATTCTAGCAGCGTTATTGGAAAGCCACCCGCCATAATCGCTTTTTGCAATTCTTCAAAAATAAAATTCACTTAACTCCGATAAGTGCCCACAAAAATTTGACTTGCGTCATTTTGCTCTCGTTTTCAAATAGCCTTCAAAATACTCAAAGCCCCATTTTTATTGACTTGCGCCATTTTGCCCTCGTTTTCAAATAGCCGTCAAAATGTTCAAGCCCCGTATTTATTGACTTGCGTCATTTTGCCCTCTGTTTGAAAATAGCCGTCAAAACATTCAAGCTACCCACCCTATAATATCTCTTAATTTAATGACATTTTTGCTCCGCGTGGAACGATAAATAAGCTCTGGGTTTTCTTTATATATAAGAATAAGAATGATGCTTCGCTGTCAAATGAGGGTAAGATTTCTCTGTTGGCATTATCTCCGACATGGCAAACAAAGTTGAGTAGGGTGGGTTAAGCGGTAGCGTATCCATAAAAATTTGATTTGCGCTATTTTGTTTTGCCCTCGTTTTCAAATAGCCCTCAAAACGTTCAAGCCCCGTTTTTATTGACTTGTGTCGTTTTGCCCTTGATTTTCAAATAACCCTCAAAATGCTCAAGCCCCATTTTTATTGACTTGCGTCGTTTTACCCTCTGTTTTCAAATAGCCCTTAAAACATTCAAGCGATTAATCATTAATAAGAGATGAAGCTAAATTAAGCTGATCTTCAAATAGCTTTTAAAATACCGGAGCAATTACTCATCACTATTCAAATAGTCCTCAAAATGCTCAAGCCCCGTTTTTATTGACTTGTGTAGTTTTACCCTCTGTTTTCAAATAGCCTTTAAAATGCTCAAAGCCCGTATTTATTGACTTGCGTCATTTTGCCCTCTGTTCGAAAATAGTCGTCAAAACATTCAAGCTACCCACCCCATAATATCTCTTAATTTAATGACATTTTTGCTCCGCGTGGAACGATAAATAAGCTCTGGGGTTTCTTTATATATAAGAATAAGAATGATGCTTCGCTGTCAAATGAGGGTAAGATTTCTCTGTTGGTATTATCTCCGACATGGCAAACAAAGTTGAGTAGGGTGGGTTAGGCGGTAGTGTATCCATAAAAATTTGATTTGCGTCATTTTGCCTTCGTTTTCAAATAGCCTTCAAAATACTCAAAGCCCCATTTTTATTGACTTACACCATTTTGCCCTCTATTTTCACAATACAAACAATAAATAGCCCTCAAAACGCTCAAGCCCCGTTTTTATTGACTTGTGTCGTTTTGCCCTTGATTTTCAAATAGCAAGCGTAGCCTGGATTAATGTAGGGTGCGTCCTACGCACCCGATTTTGGGTTCATAAATCCGGGGCATAGCGTATCCACCCGAGCTTAACTCAGGTGTGTGTGTTCTGAAATTTTTCCTCGAATTTTTCTCTCTCGTAGTGACTCCGATAAGGAGGATTTCTGTGTTGAGGCTGTGGGCAGTACCATCTCCAAATTTACCCTCATTTGCTCCGCTAGACTAAAGAAATCCGATTTTTTCAAAAAATCGGATTTCTACACAGGGGTGATGCACCCTACGCTCGCTATTCAAATAGCTTTCAAAACATTCAAGCGATTAATCATTAATAAGAGATGAAACTAAATTAAGCTGATCTTCAAATAGCTTTTAAAATACCGGAGCAATTATTCATTACTATTCAAATAGCCCTCAAAATGTTCAAGTTCCATTTTTATTGACTTGTGTCATTTTGCCCTCTGTTTGAAAATAGCTCTCAAAATGCTCAAGCCTCGTATTTATTGACTTGCGTCATTTTGCCCTCGTTTTCAAATAGTTGTCAAAACATTCAAGCCCCGTTTTTATTGACTTGCGCCATTTTGCCCTCTGTTTTCAAATAGCCCTCAAAACGCTCAAGCCCCGTATTTATTGACTTGTGTAGTTTTGCCCTCTGTTTTTAAATAGCCCTCAAAACATTCAAGTGGTTAATCATTAATAAGAGATGAGATATAAGAATAAGAATGATGCTTCGCCGTCAAATGAGGGTAAGATTTCTTTGTTGGCATTATCTCCGACATGGCAAACAAAGTTGAGTAGGGTGGATTAGGCGGTAGCGTATCCACAAAAATTTGACTTGCGCCATTTTGCCCTCGTTTTCAAATAGCCGTCAAAATGTTCAAGCCCCGTATTTATTGACTTGCGTCATTTCGCCCTCTGTTTGAAAATAGCCGTCAAAATGCTCAAGCGATTAATCATTAATTAATAAGAGATAGACTAATTGTTTCTAAAAGCATTTACCGATTTTTGAATACGACTAAAAATTGCGTAGCCATGTTTTAACATCGTGTGTCGCCAAGCAAAACTTTTCAGGTTTCTGGCGGCATTGGCCATCCACCACTACCTACACTACATTGACGCTAGTTAGCAGCAACTAACCCTCTAGCAATCCAGCTAGTGTCTATGTTTTCTCGGCAATGTAGGGGCAATCCTTTATGGTTGCCCGAGCGGAGCGAAAACTTTTGCCTCGAAAGTCGTTTTTACTCGTTCCCGCATCATGTCTTATGAACCGGACAGGTTTGCCCTTTGTTCCGGGGGGCAACCATAAAGGATTGCCCCTACGCTCGTTTGGATTAAGCCTGCCTCACTGCTTAACCCCTTGCCCCATTGTGTCCTTCAAGGTGTCGAAACTTGCAGACAAACCATACGGCTTACGCTTGCCTTTCATCCTTATATGGCTTTTTTTCGAGGCAATGTAGGGGCAATCCTTTATGGTTGCCCTTGCTATGCAAAAACTTTTGCCTCGAAACCTTGCACTGGACAGTAATCGCTACTTTTACCATCCGGGTGCTGCTTTCATCCCAAACGTCACGGATGGCTGTTTTGCCATAGGGTGATTTCCAGCACCATGAGACGAGTTTTACCTTCAGGCTTTATTTCTTCAGTACCCTCAGATAAATCTTGGACTGCTATTACCCCCGTTGTTTAAGAGACTACTTTCAAGTTGGTCATCGTGCCGAGCCGAGTGGATACCATCGAAAAACAAGCAAGGTATAAAGTCACCCAATTAACGCTTAAAACTCAAGAAGGTGAAACACTTGCCGAAGATAAAACCAACAAGTTCAATGCTTATTGCGGGTGAGGGTTTGATTGAAATAGAAGGGTGGTTTGGCAAAGAAACGCTCGTTTATATGATTAAAGATAGACTAATGATAACCAAGCCTAAATTTGATTGTGAAACATAAGCACCAGCTTCTAATAAAAAAAATCAATAAACCGAGAACCAAGGTTATATTTTGGGGTTGAGAGCGAAGCGCTTGATTCCTCTGCAAAAGTTTTCAAGCTTTGGCCCCCTCCAGGACGAAAGTCTTGTGTGCGTTGTTAATGAATGGTTTCTATGTTAACGAATATGTATCGGAATGTTGGTAACAAAACAATATTAATACTTGCAATGGTTTAGATAGTTTATGAAACATATTAATTTTCATGACAAGCTACTTGCTTCAGTGGCTGGTGAACATATTAATAAATTAATTCGTGTCCCTCAGAAGTTAGCAAGCGAAATACTTGAGTATGCGAGGCGTTTAGATAAAAGCTTAGTCTCAAATGTAGGAAACATTAATTAACTTAATAAGCAAATAAAAAATCCTCGATGAACATTTTTCTGATTATAACGGATTTGGGGGCTTGAGACACTGAGTTTTTTTAACCTCAGTGTCTCAAGTGTTTGGTTTGAAATGGGTAGCAAGTAGCTCGTCTCAGCTATAGCAATATTGGACAGCAGCACTAAAAAACTGTCTGTTATTGGGTTTTTAGCTTCTTTTACATAGAATTTATTGCGACCAGCTTCTGAAGCTGGTCGCAATAAATAGTATAATTATCTTACATGTTCCGAAGGAGGAGATTAGCCCTGTTTACTGATTTAGCTGGATAAAAATGTTGGTTAGTCTCACCCTTGCCAAGCGGGTTTGGGATACCAAACCAATCAGCAATATCTTCAAACAACGACCGGATGAAAGGTGTGTCATCTAAACATTTGGGTATTTGCCCCCACGCGAGCCCCTCAAGCGCATTTTTGCCGCAGGTAGTTTCATCGTAAAATACTTGGCCACGCTCAGTCAGATGTTCCAAATAGTGCTTTGGATGACACTCGTGATGCCACCAAGGATGTGATCGTTGTCGTTTTGCATTTTCCATAAGACAGATAGGCAGCCAGGCGGGATCGTTGGTCTTGAATTGCTCTACATCAATGGGGTGAACTAATTTTGGACTCTTACCTCTTGGTACGCCCGCAACTCCAAGCGCATTGGTATCACCAAACAAATAAGATTCCACCATCGGTTTGAGCAAGTGGAAAGAACATTTATCGCGGAGTATTTCTTGAGAGCACTTTTCTTTATCCTGGCTATATTTTTTTGCTTTTATTTTAGTATATGTTGTACAGCGGCTCGGAAGTGTTTTGCGATAATATCTTCGCGTCCTAAGTTTCCAAGCTCCACATCGTCAATAACCACGACTAAATCTGCCGGTTTTCCGGTCTTGCCAAACAGTGCCTCAGCAATCATAGCTTGAGCCAATGGCTTCATTGCTTTAGATAAGTTGCTATTGTCTTTTTGTAGTGGAGAAAGTTGGTAACTTGTTGCACACTGAGTTTTTCTGGGCAGCTCCCATGTCACTTTTTGGCCATCCCGTTCATCTGGGAAAAATCGCTGCAACGACTTATGCAACGCCAGTTTTTCCATGTCGCCAGTTACGATAAGCTTGATCCGCGCCATATTCAAACCTCATCCTCATTGCTTCCAATCTCTCCCTGTTCATAGAGATCGCCCAGTTTGAAGCTTTCCAACCACTCACGGTTGCAAAGTTCGTCTAGCCGCGTCGGCATGGGCTCGCCTGGTTCGTTTGCTTTCATGACATACACATTTTCCGTGCTCAGTTCGTCCAAGAGAACTGTTGAATGCGTTGCCAACAGCACAGTCACATTGTGTTGTCGTGCCCACCTGCTTGTCCGGCGGAGAAAAGCGCGTAGTGCGTATGGATGCAGGCTGTTTTCTGGCTCATCAATCGCTACCACGCTTTCGTTTTCTGCACTCGCCACATCGCAAAATAGCACAAGGAGCTGAAGGACACCGTTTGCTTCAGTGGCAAGAGGACTGGGAAGTTCTTGGTCGGGCCGATAGATACGCGCTGCTAGGGTGTTGCCCGCTTCTACAAAGTCTAGGTTTGCAACTGTATTGGGGAACGCAGCGGCAAGTCCCTCGACAACAAATTGGTAGCGGTAATGGTTGACACGTTCTTGATACCAGCGTCGCAACAGGGCAAGCGCATTAATTCCCCTCGTATGTAAAATACGATCTTCGGAAGTATTAGAACCTTGCCAACGCAGACTCCATAAATCTGGATCGTGATAGATGGCGATACGTTGGAGGAATGAGGCTACTTTGCGTAATGCAGGATCGTGTGCTCCCCTATCCATCAGCATTCGTAGGCCCAACCGTTTTGAATCCGGTTCGATTCGTTCTTTTCCATAAGAAAATGCGCCCAGCCCATCACGAAAAAATATCTCTCGTTCTTGATCAGTCAGACGCTCATTGGTCAGGTAATCCACCGAACCTTCGCGTGGAACAAGCTGAATTCTCCAACTCGCCGTGTCCATGTCGAGACCAATTTCTACCGGTTCATCTTCGCTGATTATCCAGGTTTTGAGATTGCTGCTGCCTCCTAGAACCTGGCTCACGGCTTCAGGCAGGTTGATGTTGTTTCGGGAATGGAGCGGAGCGGATTTCCCGAAACATCACTGTCATTTACCATCTTGCTTTTTCAACACACTTTTGCTATCGTGCATTTGA
>JBDLJY010000301.1:0-7985 GCA_039714115.1 Pseudomonadota bacterium
GGTGTCAGAGTAATTATTGGCATTCAGGTGACCGGATTTGTTTCAAACAAGGTCACACTGTTTACTTTCCGCCTTCTGATTATCCTTGTCGGAAAATGATTTGCGATCACATGAGTGACTCATGTCGGTGTGTGGAACGGAGAAGAAGATGGTAGGTTGAAATGGATGACATAAATATTGTGTCGTTCTTGCGTATCAATAATAATTTTCGTTTAAACAATAACCTGCGGGGTTTGGGATACCCCGTAGGTCTAAGTTTCCATGAGCGTAGCTTATTTTTGGGTAAAATTGTGAATAGCCCGACGTTCTTTTTTCGTGGGACGTCCCGCCCCTGGCGGACGTAACGCCGCCGCTTGACGACGTAACTCTGCGGATTGTTCACGGCGTTGGATACTTTCCGGTGTTTCTTCATATAACAACGCGGCTTCTTTCGCTCCGCGACGTTGTGTAGATAAAGTTTGCACAATCACGGTGCGCTCAACAAAACCGGAGCGTATTGTCAATTCATCACCAACATGCACTTCTTTAGCTGGCTTAGTACGCTGTTGGTTGAGGTAGACTTTATTAGCCACCACCGCTTCTGTCGCTATTCGACGGGTTTTGAAAAAACGCGCCGCGCCGCCCATAGCCATTTATCCAGTCGGACTTTTGATGTTGTTTTTTGCATAATCAATTCAATTGTCAGTTAAGCTATTTTAGTAGGAGTCCTTTCGACGTTAGGAGAAATCTTATCTTGGACTCCTCTAAACTGAAATACTATAGTATAGTGCCCTTTAGAGTACTTTGGCTTTATGTATCCAGAATTTATTTAACCCCAAGCATTTTTAAGGCAGGTATTACGCCATGAACGCGATGCTCTATAAGGGCTATGCGGCCCGCGTTGAATATGATGCCGAAGACCGGCCCAACAAGCCCTATTCCGACAAGCTGATGTTGCGGGTTCCACCAGAGGTTTACGCGGCGGTTACTACTGCGGCCGAGGTGAGCGGCAAAAGTATCAACCAGTGGGCTTCGGATGTATTGGGTAAAGCAGCGAATGTCTAGTCTCGTGCAAATCAGGGCCTAACTTTTAGCTTAGCCGGACGGGGTTTGCAACCCCGTCCGTGACGTTAAACATCGCGAACGGGGCAACCACAAGGGATTGCCCCTACGACGTTGCAATCCTAAAACGTCACGGATAGGCGATAAATCGCCTACACCTCTGCGAAAATAGGCGAGTAGGTCTGAGTTCGGTCGGGACGAATCTAATGATCTACAGGAATGAGAGGAATATCACCAAACAATTCTATATTAGGAAGCCAAGGCGTATGTGGATAGCTAATGACTTCATCAAATCGTGGTTTAGGGGAATCGTCTCTTTTCCTGATTTTTTCTATTCCTTTATTAAATAATTGTCGCGATAGCACTTCCACTTTCGCTGTCGTAAAGTCATAAAATTCACTCAAGGAGATAACTCCATCTTGGTTTATATCTACCTCCTTATCAAAAGATTCGCTGATAGCTTCGGCAAACAGGCTATGACCCGATTCGTTCCCTCCCTGTTCGTAGGTTTCCTGCCAAGATCGAACCGCCGAAAACACTAATATACCACTGTCACGTTTGGCGATCAGATCGGCTACAAGCAAACCGCTATTAACGCCCGTAACGTCTCCGGCGCGACAGGCATCTAAAAGCACTAATGTTCTGGCTTTCACCTTACCTAACCATTTTGCGAGTTTTTTCCATGAAAGGTTCTTTTTATTTGTCACGAAAAAAGGATGTCCAGATATTCGTATTCCATGTCCTGACAAATAAATGATTAAAAGATCATCTTTTGTCAGTTTGCTAGATAGACGAGTGAGCGCCTTTTCAATACCTTTTTTTTGTGATTTCAGAGGGTTCTAAAACTTCTGTATCAACTTGGTTCCAGTATTTTCCCCTATTGATAGTGGAAAAATGGGATGCCAGCCGTTTTGCATCTTTATATGGAAATTTAAGAGACTTTCGCTTTTCAGTGGCTTTTCCGTTAGCACCTATGCCAAGAAAGTACAAATCCGGTAAGTTTTCACTTTCCGCCTCAACATAGACAGTATAACCAAAGGGAAAACTCGTATTTTTATCAACGTCAGTCGCAATAAACGAAATCTGATTGTAACCAGGCTGTAATGAATCGACAAGCTTTTCTATTTCTTTCTGTTTTGAATTGACTTTCCAAGTTTTACGTTTAGTCCCATTAACCCTGACGGCTATGGACTCGACAACTTGTTTGCCTTCAATCCGTAATTTGAACGGTAAAAAGGTTTGCTTGATTGTTTTGCTGCTCAACGATGAAATTTGAGGTGACAATATTTCCACTTGAGGCGGCTCCGGTGGGCTAGATAGCTCTACCGGTCGAGCTTGACATTGGAGTATTGCCTGAATGATGTTCGGATCAGAGAGATTAGCCTTGAATTGGTCAATACGGCTAATTTTATTATTACTTCTAAAAGTAATATATTTTGCACCTTCCCGCGTTGACCAATATCGGCCACTTGAGGGCTCATAAAAAACAGTTTCTCCATCATCCAGAAACAATAAGCCGAGCCGTTTTTTTACTCCGTTTTTGGTGATTTCATACAGACTCAATTCAGAACTGAGGAAATTTGTCTCAAGAAAGTGATTTGAATCACACCCAAAAGTCACATCTCCCCAAACTCCGAGATGGCTGTCAACATGATAAGTCTTTGCCGTCATTTTTTTCAGATCGACTACTAACAGGTTAGCACCTGCGCCGTCTAAGTCTCCACCTGTCCCAATAAGGCGGGTTGATTTTGAATCAAAAGCCAGCGTGTGTAAAATAAGAGATTATTGGCATCTATCAATCTTGTGTTAGATTTGAAGGGGGAGTTGATTTTGGCAAGATGCTGAGATAAGACGGTGCGCCTTTCCAAATCATATATTGATAAGAATTCTTCTCCTATAAGCACGACGCTGGATTCATCCAGCTTTTGCATCCACTTGGCTTTTTTGAGTTTTGGTGGCAAATCAAATTTTTGAACTAATTCGCCATCAACAGCAAAGTAAAGTAATTGAGTATCAGTCAAAACGATTAGGTGTTCATGGGTAAACATGACCGAGTTGATGGATTTTTCTCGTATAGCGATTGTCGGAATTAAATTTAATTTCCCATCCTTTCGTTCAACAAGCGCAAGTTGCTTATTGATTAAAACCGCATAGCGTTGTCCGTCTTCGGAGATGGCTATCTGTCGTCGTACTATTAAGGTACGCATTATCTCTAACTCAAAATTATTCTGTTTTTTGATAGGGAGTTCACTTGATAAAATAGATGAAAGCGATGAAAGCACTTTTCTTTGTTCTATGTCATAAAGGTAGAGTTCTCCGTCATCATTGCCCAGCAGTAGTGTTTTGTTATCAATAATTCGACCCATTTGCGCTTTGAGATTAGTCACAATATGCTTGCGTTTGAGTTGAAAAGGCGCATGATGATCTGAAATGCGTTTGATCTTTAATACTTCATAAATAGTCACTTCACCATTCATGTTGTTAATGATTAAGTGTTTTCTATCTGGACTCAGTTCTAAAAAAGTGGGAATGCCTATACCAAGAGACAAAATAAATTGTTTATTCTCAATAACATCCCAAAGTTTGACACCTATCTGGGAAGCGACAAGCAAATAGCGGTCGTTAATAAAGGTTGATATCAAGGTGAAATGTTCTGATCGGGAACTCACAAGATAACCGGTTTCTAAATCCCATATTGTCAGGGCACCATTTTCACCAATTTGGCCGACACTTAGGTAACGTTTTGAGGGTGAGAGGGTTGCTCTAAACAAGTCGCCCGTTTTCAAATAAAAGCCTTCTTGAACTTGTAAAAAAAATGGGTGGTTTGTATGTCAGATTGCTTGAGCCTAACAGTTTGTTCACTGATTGAGTGATAGAGAGTTGTTCTCCCAGTTGACGCAGAAGACGCTTTAAACTGTCGGCTTGCTCTTTACAGTTGAGTTGATTAAAACGTCGGGCTATCCTAAAAATAATTTTTTTATTGCTTGGATAGTTCTGTAAAATAAAGCGCAGAAAGTTAACCGTGCGACAGTTCGGCTCTTGTCGGATCAGTTGATCCACTTTTGAAGCGACGATATATGATGGAATATCTGCCCGGAGTGCATCCAGGATTGATTCTTGTGTTGTTGAGGGTGCCGCAATGCTGGGTACCAGCGATAAAATCAGGGTAAAACAGATTATTTTGATGTTCATAATGTATTCTTTACCACCTCCGCCATGAGCTAAACCTCATGGCTGAAAGCTAAAGTCGGCTCAAGCCGACTAAACCAATTATTAAGCTCCGCCATGAGCTCGGTGCCGGACGGGGTTTGCAACTGGGGTGTTAAATTTGAAGCTATGAAAGCGGTTTATTTTTCACCCGATTTTTGGGCCAACTTTAGAACCCATCCTATTTTTTGAAAAAATCGGATTTCTTTAGTCACTAGAAATCCGATTTTGAGAAGTTAACCTTGCACTCCAACATTCACATCATTAAAAACCAAGATTTGGCTTGATGTCAAGCCAGTCAAGGTGTGGCGATCATAATTCGCCAATTTGCTTTAGAAAATTATCATAAACGGAATGACTATACCCTTTTGAATCATATCGTCTAACAGCGGTTTAACACTTTTAATGATCCCCTGTTGTTTTGCCATTAGCAAAACAGTTAGAGTACCAATCGCATTGATTCCTTTAGATTTCGCCATAATACATAATTCCGGTGATTTCCATCACTTCAAAATCATCGGACTCTATTTCCTGATAGCCTCTTTTGATTTAATTTCCTTATAAACCGCCTTCGGCACGTAAACCTTTCCAAACAACTTTGGCAACAGCGATAGTTGTCCAATAGCAGACAGTGAGATAATCGGCGTTGTATTCGATACTACTTTCATGATGATGGCTCTTCCATAAGGTTGAGTGTGCGTTGGGCGTGGGAACGTAGAATGTCTTTGATGGTTTCCAAGTCATAATCGAAAATCGGTTCATCGTTGGCTTTTAACTTTTGGATAAAATCAAGGCGATCTAACTCATTTCTGTGAGCATATTCAATCAATCTCCATTGTTTGCTGAAGAGTACACCTTGGTTAGTGATATGAGTCCAAGCCGCCCAAACTAAAGTTTGGACTCCTAAGCCTCAAAATAGGAGTCCCGATAAACCGTGCTGATAAACCTACAAGATTTATCTTGGAGCCGCCCAAACTAAAGTTTGGACTCCTAAATTTAGTCTTTCAGAAATGCTCTACATTCATGAGCCAATTCACGAGTTCGCACCATATTGTGATTTCTAAATCTGAACGGTTTCATCAATTTTTAAAACAGATTCAGCTCTTCGTCTGGGCGATCAAATTGTTCCACCGTATTGGCAAATTCACTCGCCCATTGTCGAAGTGTCGAAGAAGTGTCAGTGTACATTTTGTCTAAAAGATCACCATAGTGTTTGGCAAGAAATAACCCAACATACCAGTGTTCATAAGTTTTATCATTACTCATTTTTTCACCGGTTTTAGTCGCTGGAGTTAATAAAGATGAAAAAAGCATGAATTCCATCATTCTAGGGTGACAAGAAAATCATTTTTTTCTCATTTTTTCAGAATCGATGAACATCCGTTCTAAACGGGTACAATTGAAAGCCGCCTGACGATAATCGTCTGGCTGATAAAATGAGGTAGGTAAAATCATTGCCCACCGCGCTAAACAATTCCTCAGCAATCTCTTCTGAATAATAACTAGGCAATCCACCCTTTAGCATTGAAAAACTCGCTTCATTCACGGGTATTTTTTTCATCCAGCTTGCCAGTTTTGAACGCAATCCGGCGACATCCTTGTTAGTAATAGGTGCATATTGTTCAGGTAAATGTTCTCCCCGTACTGCTATTGAGCGAAATAAAGGTTTCACCAAAGACAAAAACATTTCATTTTTCTGAACCGTTGGATGGTTAGGAAAATAAATTTCCGGGAGATCAAAAGCAGCGTAAGCCCAATCATATAGCACCTTTTTGGCACTGATTTCCATATCGGATTCTTTTGCAAGATATTTGAGGAAACCAGCAAATCCGAGATAAACGAGCCCATCGGAAAATTCAGCAATTGACAGTTCTTTTAATCTCTTCTCATTTATAAAGAGATTACCGTTCAAACGTATCAGTTCCTCTACCTGATAAATTCTTTTATCGGTGTAAACGGCTTTCCAATCCAGTGCCGATAAATCTCCCCCAGCTTGCAGCAATAGCGGCAGTATCGAGCGGATGATTTTTTCAAACTGGTTCCAAGTCAGTGCCATGAGTTCCTTTGTGGGGATTTTCTGCTCTTCCGCCGTCAAAGGAGGTACTGACGGTTTTAAATCTTGGACAAATGCCTGATATTCAGGATCGTCCCAAACGGCTTGCAGTTGTTCGGCATCTGATTGTCCAGCAATGCTCGCTGTCGATGCGGCAACAAAAAAACTGAAGATGATTAACTTGTTGGTTAATATACGAGTCATTGTTTTTTCCTATAGTATTCCAGTTTAAAGGAGTCCAAGATTTATCTTGGACGTCCAAGATAAATCTTGGACTCCTTGCCAACCCCTACAAACTCTTAATTTCTCTCAAATATCCAATCTTCTCCAAGCTCACCTCCGTAGCAGCGCTTATCTGTTCATCTGTAAAACTACCTAGACTCAACATCCTACCGGCAACTTTTTCAGTCTCTGTCAGTTTCAACTCCTCTGGCACCGGGAGACGACTTGGTGTCGGAAACTGGGTACAGATAATATAAGTATAGATTTGCCTACTCTTGATCGCCTCTTCAAAATAGAGATCATCTTCATCAGTATGCAGATTGCTAAACACCACATAGTAGCCCTCATCCAAACCCTCAGATTTTAGATATTCTGCCAATTGTCCCTTACCCTTTTTAAATCGGGTATTATCGCTAAATATTTGGGTTTCAATGATATACCGATGATTTTTATAAACAATTATAATATCGGTTCGTCCAGCACCAGAAGGCACTTCAATAAAAGTCTGTCCTTCTAGGGCTTCAATAAAAAAGTTAATAAAACCATCTAGGGAGTAATGCCAAGCAGCCTCTTTCAGGTTCTCAGTATCAAAGGCTTTGAACCCACGTCTCCGCACATATTGCCGGTATTTGTTGAGTATGGCGTGGATATTTAAGCCCCCGTCCTTTAGATACTCTTCAAAACTGTCATTGACTTTGAGTCCATAATGTCTCGTTTCCCCATTGGACACCGGACGAAATGCCGTGATAATGCACTTACTATATAACGGCACCAATATACCCACACGATCATCTATATTCTCTATGACACCATTGGCATGCAAATAAGCGATGTCTTCAGCATAGACATTGAAATTGATGGGCAGTTCACCAAATAGCAAGCGGTACATAAAAGCCTTTTTCTCTTTGGCTTTTTGGACAATATTCTGGATGTTTTTATCATATTTTGACTTTAAGAAATAATTCAATGTCAATAAAAAATCATCCATTGTCACCGTTCTATTTGTGGCTACTTGTTCCAGCATCTGTACGATAAGCCCACAAACGAGTCCAGGTTGTCCCTTGGTATTCTCATAAATGGCCTTTATCACCCTATCTTCAAATCTTTGACCTGATTCTACCACATATTGCTCGATCAATTGATTGAATTCTGCTGGGGTAAAATAGGAAATTTTTAACTCCTCTGCCACATTGAAGGGTGATGCAGAGGAAATAACCAGTTCTGCGATTGTACTCACGCCGACAAGGATCAATGAATGGAGGGCATGATATTTTTTTCGATGATACATTTTCCGAAATGCCTGCATAACCTCGCTTAAGACTGAATCAGGTATGCCTTCAAATTCATCAATGACAAGAACAATAGATTGAGTCTTGTGCAGGCTCTCTTCAAAAAATTCAACCAGTTCAACCTGATTTGTAATAGTCTGTTTTAATTTAATCTGATGTTTTGCCAGTTCTTG
>JBDLJY010000302.1:0-7971 GCA_039714115.1 Pseudomonadota bacterium
CTCTGCGTCAATGCCATTAAGTTAAGCCGCCAAATAAGACCTGCCAAGTATCCAAAACATGGCAGGTCGTTGTAAATTAAAGGAAAAATTAACCTGACATGTTTTTGACACCTGTCAGGTTTGTCTTAACTTAATGGCATTGACGCTCTGCGTGGGAATGCCTGCCCCGACGCACTGCGTCGAGTTTTTTTTAGCCCTCCTAGTTATTAGGCAATGGCGCTGAATAAATGAGTTCGGAAACACTTCTGCAACATCCGGTTCTAAACGCACAGTTGTTCCACCGAAACTTTTTCGTTCCGGACCAAGCTTTCTTACTCGCAAGCCCCTTAGATCATATTCTGACCGAAGTTCATCATCCATTTCTGTGTTAACCTTTTTCATAAGCCTCTCGCTCTCGTCGTGTAGTTTCTCTGGCACTAATTAATCTAATTGCATCTTCTCGCTCAGAATACGAGACAATCAATAATCGACCTTGTTGTGACTGTCCAACGATAACGCCAATCCGTTGTACTATCACCTGCGGAGCCTCTGGCAAGCTTTTCCCAGAGCCCGCTTAGAAACAAGTAAAAGGGCTCAAGAAAATGGATGTCACTCCCACTACTTTTGTATACTATCTGGATGTGCTGGCAGGACAACTGTAAAATAAGTACGTTCCTCATTAAATTCATAACGTGGTGGTGGTGAACCATTTTCTGCCATAGCGCGAAATACCTTGCGTATCCCAGTACCGCGTACTTCTGCCAGTTTTAACATTTCACCAATACGACGATTTCTGGCAGGCACGGTTGGCACTTGTTGCAGATCAAAATGCGTCTTTTTCAAGCCCGGCACCGGCCCCGGATAACTTGTGACCTCAATACGATCTGGATAAATATAAACTTTGGTAGGTTCTTGTGTACCTTCATAGCTGCGATGATACACAGCATTAACAATGGTTTCCTTTATCGCGGCTAATGGAAAACTGACCCACTTACTGGCTTCGTAACGATCATCATGTTTTTGAATGTATGTGGTCGAAAAATGTTCCAAGTGGTTTACACAATCTTTAATTTGTTTAGGCAGTGGGCCTCGAAATATCCATTCCTGCAACAGATTACCACTGGCATCATCAGGAAAATGCACAACCTCAATGCGTGCTCCCCGAAATGCCATTTCTGGATCATCCATAAAAAATAATAAAGCGATATTTTTAGGGACTTCGTGACCGTTAGCTTTTGCTGTTAGCCATAATTGACGATAGATTTTATAATCATCTTTATCTTCGATAAGGCTACTACCTACATCATGTAAAAATTCATGTACTAAAGTTGATCTTAAATCATTGAGGGTAAACTGGCTGGCTCGACGATCATCAAAAGGGATTTTGGCACACATATTGAGTAAATCTGTGAGCTGTTGACCTTTAGCCTCTAGAGTTTCAGAACCTTCGCGTATATAATAAGCCCGTTGTCTATCCTTCCCCGTTGGTGCGTGATGAGGACGTGCCTCGCTTCCTGGCACCCAAACAACTAATATATGCCTACCATCAACCACTTCAGGGGAAAGTCTAAATTGTACTTTAGGTTCCAATTTTTTGCTATTGCCCCTAATCCATTTTTGGGCAGCATTGAGCATTTTGGGTGTCAATCCTAAAGGCGGTAGAACCGCTTGCGCTTCATTTTCACCCACGCCAATCACAATATAACCCCCGTTGACGTTATAAAAATCATTAGCAAAGGCACATAAGGTTTTTAACACTTGCAAACCTGTGGTTTTTTCGTCCCAAGATTGTTTGAATTCAACCCGTGCAGATTCAACACCTTGAAAGTGAAGTAAATCCTGGATATTGACAGGTAGGCTTGAAATCATTTGAGCGTTCCTCTATGTATTGTGCCAAATAAGGCGATAAATCACCTACTACGAGCATGTTATTTCCGATAATGTCTAAAAATTAATAATGGGATCATCATAAACAAATTTAGTTTTGGATCGGGTTTGGAACAAATGTTATTATTAAGCAGCAAATCAAGTGCCGCAGCATAAACATCTTCAAACTGAGCCATCGTAATCGGTTGATGGGTAACTTGATTATAAGTTTCCGTCAACAACTCCCCAAACCAACAAGTTAAACCAGGTTGCCCTTGAAACGAAGTAACGGAGCTTGCGACGTTCAATTCATACCACAAGCGTTCGACAACTTCTGGTTTTATCAACTGCCCACTTTCTTGTTGATACCAGTTGAACATCTCGATGACTTCATCATAAATCAAATTAGGAATATGTACACCACGTTGGATATGTTGAGTTCCGTAATAGCCTTTCTACTTCATCGGCTGGGCTAAACAAGATGTTATTCACTGTTTCACGCAGCACCAAAGCCAGCACTAATTCAATACTGCTTTCGCCTTGATTGTCTTGATGCCAAGAAGACTAAAATCGGGAGTGATCAGCAACGTACAGTTTGAACGTTTTAACCAGCGTATTAACAATTGAAAAAGTTGTGACTAAGGAAGCAAGCTCGTTAATCAGTTTGGTTTTTGGCTCATACTCCGGGCTAAGCCTTTCAATTATGTCACGAAGAGTTGAAGGTACAGTGCCGAGGCTATTAGTAAGGGTATGAGTTAGAAAAGACACCATTTTTTTGTCTACTGTTGCTTCGTTTTTTTCAATATTTCTCAACATAACGTATTTCCTTGGAAGTTAAGAGATAAAATCCAAGCTTTGGCAAAAACTTGGTTTATTTGTTTATTTATGTATGCTTTTTGCTCACAGGATACACTTCATGTCTGGGATCCCACCATAATATTTTGAAAATATGATGTTCTCGAATGCCCCATAAACGTTCTTTCCCCGAAAGACGCAAAGAAAATAGCTCTTCTTCAAATCCAATGGCTTTGATTTCAGTAAGACGTTTTTGTGCTTCGCTACATAAATCTTTGATCTTGATGGAGTGACAACCCGTGTTGGGATGGTTGACTTCAGCCCAAGTCATGGTTTCAAATTGTGCCAATTTTCCATGTATATATTTTAAGGTATCAGCGTCCATATTACCCCACCCCCAAGGCCCATCAAAATCTAAAAGGTGTATTTGCCATGATAGTTTTTCATGATCACTATTGGGATGTTGAGAAATCCGCAAAAACTTATTATCTTTTTGATCAGTTTTCTTAACCCTTGACTGAGTATGCCCTTTTTTAACTTTTCTAGTTTTACCCATAACTCATGTTTCTATCTCGAAACCCTCATTATACACCCCTTCATAGTACTCAGCCATAGACACAAGCGTGATTTCTCGACCGCCTTCTTGCATAGCATCTAGTCCCTTACGTGCATCAATCCATGGTTTTTCCATAGTGATTAAGTCACGGAGCCATTGAGCAGATTTATTGCCATAATCACGTAGCACCACTTGAACCGTTTCTTTTTCGGTATCACTGAGAGCATCAGGGTTTCCAAGTTTTGGTACATCCAATAAGTCCAGTTCGTATTGTCCCTTATGAGCCTCATACAATTCCTTTATAACTGGGCCACTTGCCCATGCTTCAATGGGTTGCTCAAATAATGATTTTTCATCCCATACCAACGACCATGCTTGGCAATAATAGAGTAACTTGTGTAAGCGTGGTGTCGGTAAAGGATGTTTTTGTGAAACAATAAAGGCTGCAATATCAAAAACGTTTTTAGTTTCCATATGTAGAAACTCCTTTTGTAAAACTACAGGGATTAAATATAAACAGCAATAACTACAAGGATTATTTCTAATAAAGGATTAGAACAACCCAAAAATAAACCATGATTCTAAAATCAAGGTTATGTGGTTTTTTTATCCCTTATTATAAATAATCCTTGTAGTTATAAAAGGACTAAATAAATAATTAGGTATATTCTTTTCTATTTAATACAAAAAATACCGCTGCGCCATCGCCACCTCTTTAGCCGGCTCACAACTCAACAACTCACCATCCGCCCGCACCTCATAAGTTTCTGGATCCACTTCAATCTTTGGCCTACTAGCATTCAGCACCATATCACCTTTATTAATGCCGCGCGTATTGCGAACCGCTAACAAAGACTTTTCTAAACCCAGCGTACTACCGATTTGAGCATCTAGTGCCGCTTGCGAAACAAAAGTCACAGCACTCAAAGTTAATGAACGCCCAAACCCGCCAAACATCCGACGATAATGCACCGGCTGTGGCGTAGGAATTGAAGCATTAGGATCACCCATTGCCGCACCTACAATAGTACCCCCTTTCAAGATTAAATCCGGTTTCACCCCAAAAAAAGCCGGTTTCCAAAGAACTAAATCAGCCAACTTCCCCACTTCGACTGAGCCAACATGCTCAGCTATGCCATGACAAATCGCCGGATTAATCGTGTACTTAGCGATATAGCGTTTAACCCGAAAATTATCATTATCAGCCTTTTCTTCAGCCAGCCTTCCACGTTGCTTCTTCATCTTATCAGCCGTTTGCCAAGTCCGCACAATCACCTCGCCAACTCGTCCCATCGCCTGGCTATCCGACGCAATCATGCTAAACGCCCCCAAATCATGCAAAATATCCTCAGCCGCAATCGTCTCCCGGCGGATACGGCTTTCAGCAAACGCCACATCTTCTGGAATCCGCGAATCAAGATGATGGCAAACCATGAGCATATCTAAATGTTCATCTATAGTATTAACAGTATAAGGGCGCGTCGGATTCGTAGAAGAAGGCAACACATTCGCTTCCCCACAAACGCGGATGATATCAGGCGCATGTCCGCCGCCCGCCCCTTCAGTATGGAAAGCATGGATAGTACGTCCTTTAAAAGCCGCAATCGTATTTTCTACAAAGCCCGACTCGTTTAAAGTATCCGTATGGATAGCGACTTGTACATCCAAATTATCCGCCACCGCCAAACAATTATCAATCGCAGCCGGAGTCGTCCCCCAATCCTCATGCAGCTTTAAACCACACGCGCCGGCACAGACTTGTTCTCTCAAAGCAGCAGCTTGTGAAGCATTGCCTTTACCAAAAAAGCCAAGATTCATAGGCAAGCCCTCCGCCGCTTGTAACATACGACCAAGATGCCAAGGGCCAGGCGTACACGTAGTCGCATTCGTCCCCTCCGCCGGCCCGGTACCACCGCCCAACATCGTTGTAATGCCACTATAAAGTGCATCTTCGACTTGTTGTGGACAAATAAAATGGATATGAGCATCAATACCACCCGCTGTGATAATACGCCCTTCGCCAGCAATCGCCTCAGTGCCGGGGCCAATAACAATATCAACATTAGCTTGTATATCAGGATTACCCGCCTTACCGATACCCACGATGCGCCCATCCCGAATACCAATATCCGCCTTAATAATGCCCCAATGATCAACAATTAAAGCATTAGTAATAACAGTATCCACCGCCCCCTGCTCACGACTACGCTGCGATTGACCCATACCATCGCGGATAACTTTGCCTCCGCCAAATTTAACCTCTTCACCATAACAAGTGCGATCTTGTTCAACCTCAATGATTAAATCTGTATCAGCCAAGCGTACCTTATCACCCACCGTAGGCCCAAACATGGCCGCATAAGCGGCGCGACTCATTTGATAAGGCATATCAATCCTCCAATTGTCCGTTGATTTTGCCATTGAAACCGTAAACGATTCGTGAGCCGCTATATTTGATCAGCGTGACTTCCCGAGTTTGCCCCGGCTCAAAGCGTACAGCCGTGCCGGCGGGAATATCTAAACGACACCCTTTCGCCTTATCCCGATCAAATTGTAAAGCCGCATTGCTTTCAAAAAAATGATAATGAGAACCCACTTGCACCGGTCTATCCCCGCTATTTGCAACTTCTAGCGTCACCGTTTCACAACCCTCGTTAAGGACAATATCCCCTTGTGCAACAATAATTTCACCGATCTTCATCACTCACTCACCTTATGGGATTATGGACGGTTACCAATTTCGTGCCGTCGGGAAAAGTCGCTTCTACTTGAATTTCGGGAATCATTTCGGGTATCCCCTCCATAACCTGTTCTCGTGTCAACACCTGTGCCCCATCGCGCATCAGTTCAGCCACCGTTTTACCATCGCGGGCACCTTCCAACACATAATCGGTAATTAAAGCGACGGCTTCGGGATGATTGAGTTTAACGCCTCGATCTAAACGGCGTTGTGCTACCATAGCCGCCATTGCGACGAGCAACTTATCTTTTTCGCGGGGTGATAACTTCACAGTTTTTTCTCCTTTTTGTTACACATTTTTCCCCGTCTGCACAAACAAAGGATGCACAGTGACACCCCTAGCATTATCAATATAATCAGCCTCAAACAATTGGCGATTCTTTTCATCAACGCATTCAATAAAAAAGACTAACCAAATTTCTGTCACCGATAATTCTTGACCATATTTTGCAGCTTGATCCAGGGCTTTTCGATAGAGCCGTTGATCGGCAAAACTTTTTAGCTCTAATCCAAACAATTGCCCTGCATAACGTATTAATAAATCAATTTGCCCATTGCCCGTCGGAAATTCTGGATAAATTTGCGCCTCATAATTGCGAAGAAAACTGACAATATAAAGATAAAAATGAAAATGAAAGACAGCTTCATAGACACGTAAATCCTTTTTACGCCTCGGAGCATCTTTCAAGATCATATCTCTATTAGCTTGCAAATACTGCTCATATCTCACCAATAATTGACGGATATTGATACTATTATCAGTAATCGTATCTGACAAATCCTCAAACGGACCATATAAACCATCCATTTCCTGATACAGCTCTCTAGCAAAATAATTGAACAATCGTTTCTGTATAAAGGGGCAAGGGAACTTGATATAGTTCTCTCTCAAGCTCACCTGTTCAACATCCACTACCCCATTCATATAGAGAAAATTAATAATGGGTTCATCATAAACAAATTTAGTTTTGGTTCTGGTTTGGAACATTTCCAAAACAAACGGTTTGTAAGGCTCTTGTTTCGCCTTGCTGATGATATTTAGAATATTGTTATTAGGCAGCAAATCAAGTGCCGCGGCATAAACATCTTCAAACTGAGCCATCGTAATCGGTTGATGGGTAGCTTGATTATAAGTTTCCGTCAACAACTCCCCAAACCAACAAGTTAAACCAGGTTGCCCTTGAAATTCATACCATAAGCGTTCGACAACTTCAGGTTCAATTGATTGCCCACTTTCTTGCTGATACCAGTTGAACAGATAAATGACTTCATCATAAGTCAAATTAGGAATATGTACACCACGTTGGATATTAAAAGGCGAACCCTTCATATTTTCTATGCCCAATACCGTGCGTACCCCAATTAATGCCAGGCTATGTAACAAGTAATCTTTCTCGGCGGTGGATTTATCCGCTTGGCTTTGGCGAATGTGGTAAATATTACGAAAAAAACTGACTAGCCCAGCGATAACGGCTCCATCGAGCCCATCAAACTCATCCAAAATCAAAATCAAGGGCTTACGGAGGGTTTCCCGTTTAAACAAAAGACGCAAATCCCCTAAGGTGTTTATGGTGAGGTTCTCTAAGCCCAATTTTTCTATCAATAGCTGAGCCAATATTTGAGCCACCTGATTGATATCAGAAATGAGATAGAGATCTTGCAAAGGGAGGAGAACCACATCAAACTGGGTATCTCGTTGAAGGGTAAAGAGGACTTCTTGCATGATCCAAGTTTTGCCAGTTTGGCGAGGTGCCCAGACGGTGATGTAATGTCCGCCTTTATTGGGATTATCGCCTTTTAATTCTTGAATCGCCCCGTTTATCAATTCTTGACGAGGAACGTAATAATGTAGTTCCCGATCAAGTGGACCATAAGATGAAAATTTTCGCATCAGCTATCTCCATAAATCGGTTAAGATCAGTTGCCCACCTACACATCAATGCCAGTATGATAAACCCCTAAAATTCAGACCTGCCAGGTATCCAAAACCTGGCAGGTCGTTGTAAATTCAATGAAAAATTAACCTGACAGGTTT
>JBDLJY010000303.1:0-7965 GCA_039714115.1 Pseudomonadota bacterium
ATTGGCTAGCCATTTGTTGAAAGAGTTAAACTCCTTTTCTCGCCCAACGAATAAAGCGGGTTCGCCAATTTTTTCGCTTAAGGGATATTGCATATTTTTGTTCCTAAAAAGCCAGTCCAAGATAAATCTTGGACTCCGGAGTCCAAAATTTATTTTGGACAGATAAATCCAGATTCAAAGCAATGATCGAAGATACTGCACGACTATATAAATAGGCTTTGATTTTGGCTCATCTTTTGATTCAATCATAGCCAATGCTTCAAGCACCTCTTCGGGAACCTCCTTAACGGAACTCACTATAGCCGCTGTGCGTACCGCTTCTGTCTCCATTGTGCTTACACTCACATCCTCCCACGCGGCGATGAGCAGTTCAATTTTGTCTTTCATGCTTTCTCCTTTAATTAACAGAAAAATTAACCGGCTGGGTGTGGGTACATTAACCATATCCCCCGCCACCCGGCGTTTCAATCACAAACACATCCCCCGCTTGCATTTCAACACTCCCTGTCCCCGCCAAATCTTCTTTTGTACCATCAACACGTTGTACCCAATTTATCCCCGTTTGCCCCGCTTCTCCACCCGCCATACCATAAGGCGGCACACGGCGATGCCCTGATAAAATCGAAGCAGTCATCGCTTTTTGAAAACGAATCCGTCGCACTACACCATCTCCGCCCCGATAACGTCCTTCTCCGCCACTGCCTTTACGAATCGCAAACGATTCCAACAAGACTGGAAAACGCCATTCTAAAACTTCCGGATCAGTCAAGCGAGAATTCGTCATGTGCGTCTGCACCGCAGACGTACCATGAAAATCTGCCCCCGCCCCTGAGCCACCACATATAGTTTCATAATATTGGAATTTCTCATTGCCAAAGGTCAAATTATTCATAGTTCCCTGTGACGCTGCCATCACCCCTAGCGCACCATACAAGGCATCAGTAATACATTGCGACGTTTCCACATTACCGGCGACAACAGCAGCAGGATAAGTCGGATTTAGTAAACATCCCTTTGGAATAATTATCTGCAACGGTTTTAAACAGCCCGCATTCATAGGAATCTCATCTTGTACCAAAGTACGAAATACATACAGCACTGCTGCCTTGCACACCGAAACGGGCGCATTGAAATTGCTCTCTTGTTGCGGAGAAGTGCCGCTAAAATCAATTATGGCACTATCTTGCTCTATAGTTATTTTGACTTGAATCGCCGTACCATCATCCAATTCATAACGGAATTCTCCTTCATTTAAGACTCCTAATAACTGACGCACCGCCGCTTCCGCATTATCTTGCACATGCTGCATATAGGCTTGCACAACGTCTAAGCCAAAATGTTGCACCATTTTATGTAACTCTTCTACACCCGTCGCGTTAGCGGCAATTTGGGCACGTAAATCGGCCAAATTTTGCTCAACATCACGCGCACCACTAGACAACAATTCCCGCATTTCGGCTTCACGCAAGTGCCCTTTTTCGACTAATTTAAAAACATCAATCACTACGCCTTCTTCATGCAGCGTATGACTATAGGGCGGCATCGAACCCGGTGTGATACCTCCAATATCAGCATGATGTCCGCGTGAAGCTACATAAAATAAAACTTTTCGTTCCTTTGCTCCACCTCGCTCAAAAACCGGCGTAATTACTGTCACATCAGGCAAATGCGTCCCCCCATGATAAGGATTATTTAATACAAATACATCCCCCGGCTGCATAGCCTCGCCAATAACGGCTTGTACACTATCGCCCATTGAGCCTAAATGGACGGGAACATGCGGCGCGTTAGCAATGAGTTCTCCTTTTTTATCAAAGACAGCGCAGGAAAAATCTAAACGCTCTTTAATATTGACGGAATAAGCAGTATTTGCCAACGTCGCGCCCATTTGCTCCGCTATTGACATGAACAGGTTGTTAAAAATTTCCAACATCACCGGATCGACATTGGTGCTGATAGCTTGTAGGGTGGGCAAAGTGTTTTTTTTGCCCACCTTCTCGGGGCTGGTGGGCAACAAAAAGACGTTGCCCACCCTACAGAAAATTCTTAACTTAATGGCATTAAGGCTACGAGTTAAAACAATATCATAACGAGGCGTGATTTCAACTTGCCAATGGGGTTCAACGACAGTGGTGCCGGTTTTTTCAATAATAATGGCAGGACCATTCAATTTTTGACCAATGGATAAGTCATCACGCGAATAGACGGGTGTCGTGTGAATTTGCTCAGCACTGATCATTGATACCGTCGCAATTGGTGCCATAATTTTTTTCGGAGCCTGAGGAGGGTTTTCGACTTCTACGTGAGTCGCGCCGATCACTTCCACCGAAACAGCTTCCACAATCAACGGCGTATCGCGCACAAAGCCAAAACGTTGCTGATGGGCGGAAGCGAAAGCCGTTTTCATGTCAGCACACGGCGCAAAATCTATTAATAAAGCGGAATCTGTCCCGGCATAGCGTAAATGCACTTTATATTGCACACTGATATTGTCATGTTGAAGTAATTCGCTACGTCCTTGTTTTTCCAAGTCTTTCAAAACAGATTCGAGAGTACTGATTAAGCTGTCACTCAATTGAGCTGTGATAGATTTTTCGCGCATAGTGCGAATATCCGCTAAGCCCATGCCTAAGGCAGATAATACGCCGGCTTTGGGATGAATCAAAATGGTTTTAATGCCCAAAGCTTCTGCGACAAGACAAGCATGTTGCCCCGCCGCCGCGCCAAAACTGCATAAGGTATATTCGGTGACATCGTAGCCGCGTTGCACCGAGATTTTTTTAATGGCATTTGCCATATTGTCGATGGCGATTTTTAAAAAGCCTTCGGCAACCATCGTTCGCGTATGTTTTTGTCCCGTCACCCGGCTAATTTCTTCGGCAAGGGCGGCAAATTTTTCTTTAACGATGGCTTCATCTAGCCCCTCTTGTCCTGATTTGCCAAACACTTTTGGGAAAAAGCGCCCGTGCAGTTTGCCTAACATGACATTACAATCGGTGATCGTCAAAGGGCCACCTTGTCGATAACAGGCAGGCCCCGGATTTGCCCCCGCCGAATCTGGGCCCACCCGAAAACGCAAACCGTCAAAATGCACTATAGAGCCACCGCCCGCAGCGACGGTGTGAATCCGCATAATTGGGGTTCGCATCCGCACGCCGGCGACGTGTGTTTCAAAATCGCGCTCATATTCGCCGGCAAAATGCGATACATCTGTAGAAGTGCCACCCATGTCAAAATTGATAATTTTATGAAAGCCGGCTAAGGTGCTGGTTTTCACGGCTCCGACATAGCCGCCCGCTGGTCCAGAAAGAATGGCATCTTTGCCTTGAAATAGATGAGCATCCGTCAAACCGCCATTGGATTGCATAAAGAGTAATTTGACATCGCCTAATTCACGGGCAACGCTATCAACATAGCGACGTAAAATGGGTGACAAATAGGCATCAACGACGGTGGTATCGCCGCGACTGACTAATTTTATAAGGGGACTGACTTGGTGGGAGACGGAAATTTGAGTAAAGCCTAATTCACGCGCTAAGGCTGCGACTTGTTGTTCATGCTTGGGATAACGATAAGCGTGCATGAAGACAATGGCTACTGAGTCAATACCTTGGCGATGGGCGGCTTCTAAGGCGGGGCGGACAGCTTCAAGTTGGACGGGTTTTAATACTTCACCCTCAGCAGTGTAACGCTCATCAACTTCAATGACTTGCTCATACAATAATTCGGGTAAAACGATATTGAGGGCAAATAAATTGGGACGGTTTTGATAGCCGATTCTTAGGGCATCGCCAAAACCTTTAGTGATTAATAAAACAGTGCGATCCCCTTTGCGCTCAAGTAAGGCATTGGTTGCCACAGTGGTGCCCATTTTGACGGCTCCAATAGGGGCATCTGCTGCTGCTATTATATCGCGGATGCCTTGTACGGCAGCATCTTGATATTGTTGAGGATTATCGGATAATAATTTATGGGTTAATAAATGTCCGTTAGGATGTTGAGCGACAATATCGGTGAAGGTGCCGCCTCTGTCTATCCAGAATTGCCAATTGTTCATAGTTCCCCCACTTTTGTATGGTCATCTCCTGTTTTCATTGTTTACACCTTTTAACGTATAATAATTGTTTCATAGTATATACATTTGGGGCGTCTCATCCAAAATAAATTTTGGACTCCTGAGACGGAGTCCAAGATTTATCTTGGGCAGATGTCTTAATTTTAGGCGACATTTAAAATATGAAACTTGAAAATATTCAATCATTTGTTCCACCAGTTCGTAGTTTGATGGGCCCAGGGCCCTCTGACATTCATCCCCGTGTCTTACAAGCCATGGCACGATCCACCATTGGTCATTTAGATCCCGCCTTTGTTGAGATGATGGATGAAATTAAAGTGTTATTACAATATGCTTTCCAAACACAAAACGCTTTAACCATCCCCGTATCAGCACCGGGCTCAGCCGGCATGGAAACCTGCTTTGTCAATCTGGTTGAACCTGGGGACAAAGTGATCATCTGCCAAAATGGCGTATTTGGTGGTCGTATGAAAGAAAATGTGGAACGTTGCGGTGGTACAGCCATCATGGTTGAAGATGAATGGGGAACCGCTATTGATCCCAATAAGTTAGAAGAAGCACTCCAAGCCAATCCTGATGCCAAAATCGTGGCCTTTGTTCATGCGGAAACTTCTACCGGTGTCCAATCGGATGCAAAAACCTTATGTGAGCTAGCCCACCAATACGACTGTTTGAGCTTGGTTGATACCGTCACCTCTTTGGGAGGTACGCCGGTTAAAGTCGATGAATGGCAAATTGATGCCATTTATGCGGGTTCACAAAAATGCTTATCTTGTACGCCCGGCTTATCCCCCGTTAGTTTTAGTGAACGCGCCGTTGAGAAAATTAAAGGGCGTAAAAGCAAAGTACAGAGCTGGTTTTTAGATCTTAACTTAGTGATGGGTTATTGGGGTGGCGAAACTAAACGCGCCTACCACCATACGGCTCCCATCAATGCGCTTTACGGATTACATGAAGCGCTGGTGCTTCTAAAAGAAGAGGGCCTAGAAAATGCCTGGACGCGACATGAGAACAATCATCAAGTCTTTCGGGCTGGTATTGAAGCGATGGGCTTGTCTTTTAAGGTAAAAGAGGGGGACAGACTACCACAACTCAATGCGATTAACGTGCCTACAGGCGTAAACGAAGCTGAGGTGCGAACCCGCTTATTAACGGAATATAACCTAGAAATTGGCGCTGGACTGGGTAGTTTAGCGGGTAAGATATGGCGTATTGGCTTGATGGGTTATGCCAGCAACCTGAAAAATGTTTGGTATTGTCTTAATGCGTTAAAAGCGGTTATATCGTCTAAGAGCTAATGTAGCAGGAGTGCAAGGCGTACCTTGCACGTCTTTTTAATATGTTGAAATTCAGCACCACCTGCTGAATTTCAGCATATTTAATTTTTGATTTAAAAATCAAAGCAGTAAATACAATAATGCATATTTTGATTGTTTAAATGTGCTGATTTTCAACACATCACTCCCCCTTCCCGCCGGCTTTTTTATGCCAATTGTAGTATAATGAAAAACCCAAAAATATTTGGCACACCTGATGCTACCAATACAACACGCCCATCCAACGGGGTTGGGTTAAAGGATTGTTAGTTTCCACATTAGGATAAATTTTATGATAAACAAACAGAGGGGTTTTACCCTTTTAGAATTGATGTTAGTTATTGCGATTATCGGTATTTTGCTCGCTGTAAGCATTCCTGTTTATACAGATTATATTCAAAGAGCGAAAATCTACGAAACGTTGCTTTTGCTGGAGGGGTTGAAGAGCCCCGTTTTGGAATTTGCACATGTCCAGAATGATGAGGGGCGCTGGCCTGCTACACCCACGAGTGTTGGTCTAGCGACAGCAGGTACCTACACCACCAATATAACTATTGCCAAACCCCGTTTATGGGCTCAAGTAACCAGTCTGATGAGCGAAGGTTCAATCGTGCTCCTGTATAATACAACAACCAAGGTGTGGACTTGTACTCACAGTCCAGGCTTCTCGCAGAAGTACCTTCCTCAAAATTGTAGATAGGAGTCCAAGATTTATCTTGGACGTCTTAGATGTAGAATAAATCAACGCTTATCAGATGAAAATAACCGTTTGTCAATTATCCGATACGCTAGAGTGATTCTTTTATATATACTTGTCACTCATAAAATAGAAGTCCAAGATTTATCTTGGACGTCCAAGATAAATCTTGGACTCCAAAATACCCGAAAATTTATGCATTGGGAGAAATGCCATGAGAACAAAACAAAAGGGCTTTACCCTTCTTGAATTGATAAGTGCTATTGCGATTGCCGGTATTTTTGCCGCTTGGGCCTTTCCTAGTTATATAGACCACTTTCAAGGAGCGAAATCCTCTGAAATCTTGCCGTCAGCTTTGAAGGAATATGTTTCAAAAGATGGTAGTGTTGGTGCCGCGTCAAATGACAGTACCAATCTAATTATCGCCAAGCCCAGCTTATGGAGTAAAATAAGCTGTATGATGGACGAAGGTTCGCTCGCACTTGTGGTTATGTCTGATACAACAACCAAGATATGGAGTTGCACGAGCAATCCCACTGATAAGTTGAATAAAGCACCAGCCTTCAAATTGCATGACTAGGGATTGGTTTCGGCGCCTCGTCAACTCAAAAACGTTCTTTCGTAGGGTGGGCAACGTCTTTTTGTTGCCCACCGTTTCGGGGCTTGGCATGTCCAAACTAAAGTTTGGACTCCTAAAGTCTGAGTCCAAGTTTTAACATAGTAGTTAAAATCAACCGAGAATACCCACATGTTTGAATTACCCACCAAGCCACAATCCACCGCTAAAATATTAGAAGATGGATTCAAGCTATTTATACTCTGTTTTCCCAAAGTCTTGCCACTCGCCTTGGCAGATGCGGCTTTATCTGTCCTACTTTATTGGCTGATCCCAGAATTGAACTCTCCTAATTTTACCATCCTGATAAATGCCATGACGGATTCCATGCCCTATTTATTTCTCTACATGATAATAATGTTGCTCTTACAAACAGCGATATTTTACCGCATTAACGCGATCATCACCCAATCTGACAAGGGCAACTTTGATGCCTTGCTACAAGCTGGCAAAAAATTATTGCCCATTTTTTTGGCAACTTGGCTGTACACATTTTTGGTTGGTATAGGATTAATGGTATTAATACCGGGGATACTTTTTGCCGTCTCACTACGATTTTTTACGCCGCTTATCCTTTTTGACAATGCGACAGTGTTTCAGTCTTTGCAACGGAGTCACCAACTGGTATGGGGCAACTGGTGGCGCACGGCAATCGTTTTGATGGTGCCATTAGCGATTTCTATGTTAATAGGCGTAATAGCGAGTGCGGTAGCCTCCGGGATATTTGCCGACAAATTGCTGACGCAATTCACTTATCTGACAGTGGATAAACTGTTCAATCCGCTATTTTATGCGATCATACTATTGCAATACTATGATCTGAAAGGATCTCAGTACGAGCCTGTTGAAAAACACTTTGTGGCCTAAGCTGCTGAAATTATTAAATGTGCTGGAATTCAACACGATCTGTTGAAATTCACCACATTTAATTTATTGACTTAAAAATCAATAATATATACCTAAATAGACGGGTTTTGATTGTTGAAATGCGCTGATTTTCAACGCCTCACCTCCCCCCCTTACCTACTTAAAGTCTTTATAAATCAACACGATAACAAGTTGGCACACCAATTGCAATCAATAGAGCAAGCCTCACCAATTTGGGTTTGGTTAAAAGTTTTATTTGATTTGTTTATTTATTTGATTGATTAAATTTAGGAATAAATGTCATGAGAACTGCACAAAAAGGTTTTACCCTGATTGAATTGATGATCGTTATTGCGATTATTGGTATTTTGGCGGCGGTTGCTATTCCCGCTTA
>JBDLJY010000304.1:0-7934 GCA_039714115.1 Pseudomonadota bacterium
GTTTTTGACATTTCTATCTCTCAGGTACTGGAAAGTCATCTCCAAATTGTTTTTGAAGCTTTTTACAAGCTTCATCAGTATCAAATGCCACTTCTGCGTAATCTAAAACGTTTAATAGCGTTTCCAATTTCTCCTTAAAGTTTGTCATTTGGCGATTGGTCATTTTTTCAAATAAATCACAATGAGGAGCTACTGGTAAGTCTACACGAAGTCGTAACGTCAATTCACCTTCAAATTGTCCAAGTAAGGTATTGATGAATGCCTTCAATGCTTTAACATCATCATAATCCCATACTAATTTCTAGTCTGTTTTTTAGTTTATTGATAACAATGTCCCGTTTCTCTCTTAGCGTCTCATTGTCATCAATATCGCTAAGTTTGATTGTGGATTTGTTGGATCAGTAAAAATCGTGAAAACGTTTGACAAGTCTCTATGGTTTTTTATTGACTTTCCTCCACAATCCCAATCTCCTCCTCCGTCAAACCATACAGCCCATAAACCAATTGATCAATCTCCCCTTCAATTGCAGAAATCGGCCGTTTCAGTGACTCGGTGGCGGCGGCGAGTTGTTTATTGAGTGCTAGTATTTGCTCGACAAGTTTTACCATTTTATCATGGTTGGTTTTGTCGGTTGGGTTGTCAAAGTCAATAGGGCGGATAGGCAGTTGTTGGACATACATCGGCTTATATTCAAAATACCCACCCTGCTTTGTCGAGGCAATAGAGTGAAGCACAAAATCCAACACCTGAGAATTTAGCAATCCCAATAAGTACAAATCATCCGTTGCGATAATGGAGGTTTTATCATTTGAATAAAAACCGGTGTTGTCAAAAGTATATGATGCTTTTTGAACAATGGCAGGAATGATAATCTTTGGCTTTTCAAATTCTTGGTAATAAGCCACCGTATCCTGAATTTCATACCACTCATAGGAGCCAGATTTACGCCCTTGCCACTTTCCCCCTTCCCAATCTTTAGGCTTTGGCATCAGCCGCTCTTTAAACCGGAGAAGGTAGCGCTCGATTGCCGGATATTGTTTAATATCCACACCGCGACGAGTGAAAATCAAATAACGCTCACTTGAAAATGACTGATACCGTTTAACATCCCTACCCACCAAAAACCGCTTAATCAACACCTCACTTTTAGCATCCGCTGCAATCAACCTCTCTCGCGTCTCCGCATCAATCACAAAAGCCTCATTCAGCCCTGTTTTAATGCCATAGTAAATTTTCACATATTCACCCAACGGCACACCCACTTGCAGCAATTTATCTAAAAGCCCCCGTGTTTTTTCATCAACCAATGCCCAACCAGAATCATCCAACGACGCTTGTTGAACAAAATAACCATTATCTACAACATACGTCTTTAAATCAGAAAAATCCAGCGTCTTGACTTGAACCGCCTTAAAAGTCGCCCGCGCTGCCGTTTTCTGAATACCCAAAATACAAGGATAAGTCGTCGCCTGCTGAAAAACCGGCAAATCACCAAAATCGGTTATTTCAGTCAAATGTTGCAATTTAAGCCATTGACGTAGCGGCTTGCCATAATTCGCTCGCATCCACTTATTGGCGACAATAATACCAAACTGCCCATTTTCACGCAGCAGCGAAACTCCTTTTTCAATAAAATAAACATATAAATCAGCAACACCATGAAAAACGCGATAATGATCCTTAAAATAAGACTTTGAATCGCCTAACAATTCTTGCCGTACATAAGGCGGATTCCCAATCACTGCATCAAATCCACCCGCTTTAAACTCCGACTCCCAATCAAACGCATTAACCCGATACAACAACTCCTCATCCAACAACTCCAATTGTTGCCCCGCATAAAAATCATTCCCAATCAGCGAATTACCACATTTAATATTACTCTCCAAATCTGGCAACACTCGTTTTTCAAACAAAGACAATTGCGAAATCACACTTTGCTCGTCTTCTAATACCTTTAATAATAAAGACAGCTTTGTTACCTCCACCGCCTGCTGATCAATATCTACCCCATAAATATTATTCAATAAAATACGCTTACGCTCATCAACCGTTAATTTCCAACTACCGCCGCTCGACTGATAAATACGCGGTTTTTTACCCTTAACCCATTTATCAGGGGCTTGTAAATACTGCTCAAGATGCCAATCCAGCAATCTCTGATACGCGCCCAACAAAAACGAGCCTGAGCCACAAGCAGGATCCAAAATTTTCAAACGGCTTGCAGCACCACGCGGTCCGGCTTTTTTGCCCTTCAATAAGGGCATAACGGTTTGTTCAACAATATAATCAACAATATAGCTGGGCGTATAATAAACACCGCCCGCCTTTTTAACTTCAGGCTTTTCCTCAACCAGCGCCTTTCTATCGGAGCTCAGACAAATGACTTTACCCAAAAATCGCTCATAAACTTGCCCCAAAATGTCCGCCGGTAGCACCGAAAATTCATAAGGGCTATCTGGATAATAAAGATTTTTGATAATGTCTTTTAGAATGTCATCGGTAATACGGAGAGTGGGTGTCAAATTGTCAGGCTCATCACGCGCCTTTTCAGCTTTAAAATGAAATAAGCCCGAATTATAACGCTCATCGGCTTGACGAAAAAACTGAAATAGACGTTTATAGACTTGGGTGCCATTTTGCAAAGTTAATAATCGCCCATAATCTTCAATGCCACGATCTTCACAAATGCGTAGAAAAATAATGCGATCAATGGTTTGTTGTACTGAGCGATTTAATTGTAATTGGCGTTGAGTCAATTTGGGATTATCTAAGGCAATCTGACGCGCCAGCATTTCGCGCCAGCGTTCAATTTCGGCCAAAAAGGCGGTATCAACTTCTATGTTACCTTTTTTGTTTTTTAATTGAGTGGCTGCATATTTGTCAAATTCGCCTTGCCAAACGGCTTCAAAAGAAAAGAGTGCAACCAGTTCATCCCAACGCGCTTGATAATCGGAATATTTAATATAGAAAAGACGGGCAGTAGATGCACCGTCATTTTTATCGGGCTTAATGCGACAATCATAAACGGCAAACTCAGCAAAATTGGTTAAAATGCTGATAGAGAGTTTAGCGTTCCAGCCGTAGCGGCGCACTTGGTAGGCAGATTCAGGTTTTTTAAAGAGATTAATCGCCGGTTTTTTGGCTTCTACAAAGAATTTTCGCACGCCGCCGACACGAAAACTATAATCAGGCATTTTGGTAGCGCGTCCGATTTTTAGTGCGTCTTCATGGACAACGTCTCGATATGTTTCCGCCAATCCCTGTTCATTATTGACATCCCAACCCAATGCTTTAAAAAAAGGATTGATGAAATCGGTGCGGGTTTGGGTTTCGTTATAGCTGCTTTGTTTGTAAGTATCTAGTTGACTTGTAAAGCGTTCTACTAGAGCTTGGATAGGCATGTTCTTCATCTTATTTATTAATACCCAAGTTGGTTCTGGCTAATTTAACGGTTCAAAAAATTACGCTTTGAAGACGGCAAAATAGTGCATGATTTGATTTAAGTCAAATATTTTTTTTATATCAACTATGCTATGATTTTTAACAAAGACATTTTTTGGTGATAAGGAGACAATATATTGAATACAGATAACAGCCCATTTAACCTAGACAATGACAAAGCATATCAAGCATGGCGAGCGCGTAAATTGGAGAATTATCCCAGCGAATTGTCAGACTTAATAGTAGAAATCAACGATCCACGTCGCCTGAGTCGGGCGGAGCATGAAGCCATTTTGGCGCGTTGTCAGCTTGCCAATATGGCGATTTACGCCAGCCCCATAAAAGATGAAGATAAAGCCATTCCCCGCGAAATGGGAAAGCAATTTAATCTGACTCAATTAGACTGCAATATGTGCGCCGATGATGATGCTATCACATCCTTAACCGTGGCATCAGACAGCACGCGACAAACCTATATTCCCTATAGCAACCGCCCTATTCATTGGCACACTGATGGCTACTATAACGCGCTTGATAAGCAAATTTATGGCATTTTATTGCATTGTGTGCGTAGTGCCGACAAGGGGGGTGAAAATGCCTTACTCGATCACGAGATTGCTTATATCATGCTGCGAGACGAGAATCCAGACTATATCCATGCCCTGATGCAGCCTGAAGTGATGTGTATTCCGCCCAATGTCATAAAAGGAGAAGAAATCCGTCCGACTCGTTGTGGCCCCGTTTTTTCATTAAACCCAGCGGGCAGTTTACACATGCGATATACAAAACGGACACGCTCTATTACTTGGCAATCGGATAAGACGACTCAAGCAGCAGTACGATTTTTAGAAAACATATTAGATAGCGACTCAACCTATATTTTCAGAGCCACTTTGCAAGCTGGACAAGGGCTTATTGGTAATAATATATTGCATGATCGATCAGGATTTACAAAGGAAGGGCAACAACGTTTACTTTATCGGGCACGTTATTATCAAAGGATCGCTGGCACAGATGGTACTTTCAGATTACGTTAATACTTTCGGTCAAGACTTGCTACGACGTTACGGCGAGCGAGTACATAAATTGACCATCAATGCCGGCTTTACATGTCCAAACCGGGATGGTATTAAAGGACGCGGAGGTTGCACTTTTTGTAACAATACCTCTTTTAACCCTAATGCCCGCCGCCCTCCGTCAATAGCCTCCCAATTGGAAAGTGGTCGCCAAGTCATTGCCAAGCGCACTGGGGCACGGCTTTTTATCGCCTATTTTCAAGCCTATACTAATACTTATGGCGATGTACAGCATTTAGCCACGCTCTATGAACAAGCTATCGCCGCGCCCGATGTTGTCGGTTTATCTATCGGGACACGCCCTGATTGTGTCTCAGAAGCGGTACTAGATTTGCTCGTCAATTACCAAAAGCGTGGTTATGAGATATGGCTAGAATTGGGATTGCAATCAGCTTTTGATGACACTTTGGAACGCATCCAGCGCGGACATAGTTTTGCTGAATATCGACAGACATTGCTTGCCGCTAGACAACGCGGTATTCCGGTTTGCACTCATCTGATTATCGGCTTACCCGGTGAACAGCGTTGGCATAATTTAGAAACCCTAGCTCGTGTTCTTGAACTGGGCGTAGATGGGCTCAAATTGCACCCTTTGCATATTGTTAAGCATACCATTTTAGCAAAGCAATGGCGGCAAGGCTTGTATCAACCCTTAGATATGTCCACTTATGTTTCCATTGCAGCCGATATGATTGAACGGACACCGCCAGAAATTGTCTATCATCGAGTGACGGCTACCGCTTCAACGGATATTTTGCTGGCGCCTCAATGGTGTCATAAAAAGTGGGCAGTGTTGAATGCTATTACGGCGACATTGCATAGCCGTGCAAAGTACTCCTAGCCCATGAAATGACTAATGCAACAGAAGTTGGGTACCCGGTTGCAAACTTGCTCCCGCGACATACATTCTATCGCGTGGTGGGCTACCCAGCTTCGCTTATGCCCTAAATCCACCATCAAAAGCTTAATATGCTTGCTTGTTTATTTTATGAGTAGTGATTTCAGCCGTTGTTTCTGCCATTCCCACTTTCTCAGCATCTAAATTTAAATAAGCAATCAACACTGGGAATCCTACTTTCGGATCATCTATAAAGTCAACGCCTTCAAAGTTAAGAACACAGTTTTGGAAACATTTCATTCTTTTCACCAAAGGGGCAGCCACATCTCAATGCCAGTATGATAAACCCCTAAAATTCAGACCTGCCAGGTATCCAAAACCCATGACGTTGTAAATTAAAGGGCAGATTGATCTGACCGGTTTTTGACACCTGTCAGGTTTGTCTTAACTTAATGGCATTGAGCCACATCTCCGTCAAGCTCTTTCTTGAGGGAAATTATAGGAGCTAACCAATTCAACATTTTCGCTAAATCCACCAAATCCCCATCCGCTCCAGGTTCTCTGCTATGAACTGTTATTCCCTTTGCTGATATCATCAACAAAATCTTGCAATTTATTGTGATCCATTAGAAAAATATTTTAAGAACAGATTATGGTTTTTTTTAACTCATCTGCTCCGTTAAAAATCATATTTTTTGTTTTGAAAAAATCGGATTTTTTTTGACATAGATGTCTCAAAACAACCTACACACCAATCCCTTATTTCGTCAATCCCTGTGCTGATGTTTTTTAGTCATGTCGCGTGCTGAAATCACACGGATTAAATGATGACGAACGGTAAAACTGACGAATAATTTTCGTCTGGCATTTATATAAAAATAACCCGCAGATGTGTAGGCGATTTATCACCTATTTCGGTTCAAACACGGCGGTTAATGTCCCTGAGACACTTGTGTAATCACTGCCATTTCGTCAAGATGCCGAAAAGAAATAAAGGCTACCTAATAATATGCCTAACTACCTTAGGTAGCAGATGCACCACCATCAGAAAAGAAATCCGATTTTTTCAAAAAATCGGATTTCTCTCCGTTCAATCTATATATAAGAGCAAAAATGAAGCTGATCTAGAAATCAGGGGTAAAATTATAGAATCTAATAAAAACAATGCCTTGTGCGATTGCAATTTTTTTGATATGACGTTAAGCCTTGTTGTCAAACTGGGCGTATTTGATAGCAACATCACGCCATGCTGATAAGCTGCCTCCCAATCTCCCAAGGCTTCTGAACCTTGGACGATTTCCTCGTAATACATTCCAAATCTAAAGAAGTCAATGCCATTAAACTTAATGGCTGAAAAAGTTGACGGAGTTGGATTTGTACGACAATTGCTTTTCTAAAAATGGCTAAATGAGATCAATCTGGGTTGAGATGAGACTCAAACCGCTTGTAAATAAATTTTATACTATCATATAAATTATATTGTTTTTAAAAATCGGATTTCTACAATCCCTCCCCTTTCCATAAAAAAATTACTCCTCACATTTTTTTTAAGCCACGTCCAATTGAGGTGTAGGCTATGCCCCTACGATAGTCTGTGTAGGGATAATTATTTATTAATACCGTTATAAAAAAATTAGCCCTCACATTTTTTTTAAGTCACGTCCAATTGAAGTGTAGGCTATGCCCCTACGATAGTCTGTGTAGGGACAATTATTTATTAATACCGTTATAAAAAAATTAGCCCTCACATTTTTTTTTAAGCCACGTCTAATTGAAGTGTAGGGATAATTATTTATTAATACCGTTATAAAACAAATTAGCCCTCACATTTTTAGCTGTAAAGAAGTCACCGAAATTCCAAAAAAGGAGTGCCAAGCCCTTATCGCACTCTATGACAGCACCGATGGCGAAAATTGGGCGGATAATAGCGGATGGAATGTGACGAACAGCCCTTGTAGTTGGAACGGAGTCACCTGTCAGGGTGAACAGGTAACGGGATTGTCTTTGGAGAATAACAACCTCAAAGGCTCAATCCCGACAAAGTTTTTCAAATTGAAGAACTTAAAAGAACTGGTTTTATCTGACAACGATCTCAATGGCACAAATTTTAACAACTTCAAAAAATTAAAGAAGTTGAAAACTCTGCTGCTGAACAATTGCAAACTGAGTGGCAAAATCCCCAATTCCTTGATGAAGTTGAAGAAGTTGACTGAATTGGACTTAAACGATAACTGCTTTTCGACTAAGGTTTCTAAGAAACTTAGAAAATGGCTAGATGAGCTTAATCCGGGTTGGGATGAGACTCAGACGGCTTGTTTTTAAACTAAGTTAAGGGCAAACCCGATAGGGTATGCCCCTACAGGAGATGCCATTTTTCGTAGGGCAACCACCCGAGGTGGGGCAATCCCTTGTGGTTGCCCGCCACGATATGGCATTGAGGGTGCGTAGGAGGTGATTATTTTGGTGGATACGCTCCGCTTAATCCACCCTACATAAGCTGCATCGACGATTGAAACCGCGGCGATGCGTCATTGGAGAGTTGTAGGGTGGTAAGTTCCGCATAATCTATCGGATG
>JBDLJY010000305.1:0-7858 GCA_039714115.1 Pseudomonadota bacterium
CAACTATAGGGTCTTGATCAGATATATCAAGTGGACCAGCGGGATGTGGGCACATAAACGCAAGTTATTGAAATTCAATAAGTTAAAAACCATTGCACCCTTCTTCATTTTTAGCAAGATAAGAGGAATTAATCCACCCCTGCATCTGTTTGTATTGTATCTTAATCCACACTCGTGATTTTAAGAAACAATAGTCACCTAAGAATTTAATACATTTCTCAGTGGGTGGTATTTTCCTTATAACTTGATTGGAACGACCGGGAAATTCGCGTATATTTAAAACATAATCAGACGCCACATTGATGATCTTATAATATTTAAAACCGGAGGCTGTTTGTGGATTGAAACGCTGTATCTCCGCTACCACTGCCATCGCTTCTTGGTGGTTAAGTTCACCCGCCTGGCAACGTTCTTGTTCTCTCTCCAATTGAGCGACTGCGCTCTGATGTGCCATTCGCTCTTTTTGTATCTCATTGTTATATGAATTGTTTTTATTAAAAAGCAGGGCAACCGTGGCAAACAGCAATAAAATTACTGCGATGCTGGCAACATTTATAAACGACCAAGGAGATTGAAAGCTAGGCTTTGCTGAATAAACCGTAGTTGGAGTATGGTCTAACATTTTGTCCCGCCAGAGTGCCACCGTCTGTGGCCTATCTTCTTGGCTGAGTTGTAAGGCCCAATCAATGGATTTTAGTAACCTATTGTTATAGTGACCCTTTCCTAACTTAACGGCGGGTATCATTGGATCTTTATTCACGCGACTGGTTGCCGCTGGTGGCGCTTCACCATTGATAGCGTAATACATCACCGCCCCGAGTGCATAGATGTCAGTCCACGCCCCTTGATTCTTCATTTCGGTGTCATATTGTTCTAAGGGAGCGTAACCGGGTGTCACGATACTGGTGATGCTGCGAGTTTTTCGTCCTATCGTATAGCGGGCGGAACCAAAGTCAAGTAATACAGGACTATTATCACTACTGCGAATATAAATATTGCTGGGCTTAATATCACGGTGCGAAAGGCCTACTTTGTGTACCTCTTCGAGGCCATTTAACAAGGGCAATACGATTGTTAAAAGCTCTTTTTCTGTAATGCGCCGTTGTTTTAAGTAGTCCACTAGGCTCTTTCCCTCTTGGTATTCCATTACCATATAGGCAGTCCCGTTGGCTTCAAAAAAGCGTAATACCTTGACAATATTATTGTGATTAAATTTAGCGAGGATTCGTGCTTCATCGGTAAAGCATTTTAAGCCCCATTGAAATGATTCTTCATCTGAAGATGATTTGACAAAAACCGTGCAGACTCCTTCACGTATGGCAAAATCACTTGGCAGATATTCTTTGATAGCCACCGATTGGTGCAAATGAGTATCCGTTGCTAAATAAGTAATACCAAACCCGCCCGGCTTTCCAAGCACGGACTTAATTTGATATTCATTAAGCATAAATCTTCGCGGAAGTACGTTACGGTGTTGCATATCAGTTATCAGTTATCAGTTATCATAAAAAGAACAGACCTGCGGGGAGACCAATACCCCGCAGGTCGAGTCCGTATTCTCAACGAAAACGATATGGCATTGTATCAACCGGTAGGTTTATTTTCAGCAGCGCATTTTTCTACCGCCCTATTAAGCATGGACAATACAAGCTCTTTACCAAGTATGCCCAAAAATGGGCCAAGCCGTGGCCCCTTCTCCTTGCCCAATAAGACGGAATAAAGAAATTTAAACCACTCAGGCTGGTTCAACCCATATTTTTTAGGAATAATGAACACCAATGCTTGAAGTTCCTTGCCATGCAGATTCTCAAAATCCTCTGTCTGCTCAACAATCTCAATGAGATCAGGCAGATATTGCCCGTATGACCAATCTATGACTAACTCATCTTTCGGTGCCCATGCCTCATAATCCTGCACATAAGCAATCACTTTTTCGCAAAGTGTGCTGAAAAAACGCTCATTCTGAGCCACCGTTGGTTCATACTTTAAGGCATACTTATATAATAGCGAGGCATCACGAAGGCCCAAATTTTGGGCAACATTGGTGAGCAAATTATAACTCAATTCGTTATTTTCTAAGCTCGACGCATCATGCCGGTGCTGGACACTGTCAATAAACCAACTATGAAAATTGGGATTATCAGCATTCTCTTTGCGGAGTACTTCAATATATTCATCCACAATTTTGGGCAAAATCGGCAACCCCATCTGTCTCGCTTTATTCGGATTAGCCAACAAAAAGTTTAACAAAGCGCCCAAGGGAGAATATTTAACCCATTGCTCCATTGAAATGCCATTACCGATTTTCTTGGAAATCTTGGCCCCCTTTTCATCCAAGAACAGTTCATACTTATAAAGTACTGGGGGCTTAGCACCCAAAATCGAGCAAATTTTACTCGCCATACTGGCGGAGCTAATTAAATCTTTGCCATACATTTCATAATTGACACCAAAAGTGTACCAGCGCAATGCCCAATCAATTTTCCAGCCGACTTTGACTTTGCCCCCTGTAATGGATGTGGTAGCAACATGACCACAGGGCTCAAAGCCTTGCTCATTCTGATCACAGCGATAGCTCAGCGTATAATTATCAGGATCAATTTCAGTAACCCGCGTGGTATATATTTTGCCACATGAATCGCAGATCGGAAAAAACGGACTCCAAGCCTCTCTTTTCTCTTTAGAGATCGTTGAGATAAACATTTCCCGAATCCGGGTGTAATTATCCATGACTCTTTTTAAGCCATTATCAAAAATCCCGCTCTGGTAACATTGAGTAGATGAATGGAATTCATACTCAAAACCGTAAGAATCCAAAAATAGCTTGAGTTGTCCATTCATATAATCGGCAAAACTGGGCGCTTGTTCAAACGGATCGGGGATAGAAGATAAGGGCATCCCTAAAAACTGGCGCAACTTGTCATGATTAGGCACATTTTCGGGCAAACTTCTTAAGCCATCCATGTCATCAGAAAAGGCGATCAAACGCACTTTAGCATCAGGGTATGCGTGTTGCAATGCTTTAATCACAAAGCTCGTCCGAGCAACTTCGGCAAATGTACCGATATGTGGCAAGCCCGATGGTCCATAACCGGTTTCAAAAATAATGGGTTTATCTGAATTTGACGCGACAGTGCGTAAACGTTTTGCCTCTTGATGAGGCCATGTTACTTTTGGCATTTTTATCACCAATTTAATATTGAAATTTTAAGACAATAAGGCGATAAATCGCCTACTACGAACCTTTAACTTTTTATTTTAACTTTCTTAGGCTGTAAAACAATGCGCGTCTGCGACATCCAATCATGCCAAGTCCGATGCTGTTTATCCACGATAGCCCAAAAAAATCCTATCCCCAACATTAACCACGATACTATCGCCATAGAAAAACGCAACAAGGCTTGCCCCCATGTGAGTGCTTTGCCATCAGTGGACTGTAGTTGAATCCGCCACGCCTTCATGCCCAGCGTTTGTCCACTGCGTAACCAAGGCCATGCAAAATAAAAAAAACATATTACTAATAAGTAAATCTGATAGCCCAGACTGGGTTGTCCGCCCGTCACCGGATAGGCTAAGGCGACGGCAAAAAATAACACTGAAAACAATAATAAACTGTCATAAATAATAGCAATAAATATGCGTAATAAACTGGCAGATGGCAAATTTTTTGACTCCTGTGGGATTTCCATACTTGAAATCTCTCCGGTTGTACATCAAAAAAATAAACTGGCACACGCCAGTATGATAAACCATACTGGCATTAATATTTTAATAAAATCACTCATTTATGAGTGGTAAATTGAGTTGCCAGCTTGTATCTGTTAGGATATGCATGACAACATGAACAGCATAATTCGTACAGAAGCCTTTTCTAAGCTTAAAGACTTCCGAGGCAAAGCGAGTATCATTGAAAAAATCTGAGCCATGAGCAAAAGACACTATCGCAGAGTATCTCGCGGCGGCACTAGAGAATCCGGAGCCAGATGCTTTCTTGGTTGCAGTAGGTGACGTTGCGAAGGCACGAGGGATTTCAAAAGTTGCGGAAAACGCCGGTAACAGCTCAGCATACTCATGCTTAAATGTGCAACACTGTTGCCAATTTCCCCCTATAACCTGATACCACCCGCCACGAAATAGGCGATAAATCGCCTACTACGAACTTACTATCACCCTTAATTTAATGGCATTGAGTTAACAACCTTACCCTAATATTTAAAGAATTATGGCATACTTTCCCGATACCACGTATGATGATGATGTCATTGAGCAAGAAGCGAAACCAAAACTTAAACGCCCACCGCTCTATAAAGTGATATTGTTGAACGATGATTACACGCCAATGGATTTCGTCGTTCATGTATTAGAACTATTTTTTAATATGGATCGCAAATTAGCCACCCATGTTATGTTACAAGTGCATACTGAGGGCAAAGGCATTTGCGGGACATTTACCCGTGAAATTGCTGAGACTAAAGTAAATCAAATCAACACTTATGCCCGTGACAACGAGCATCCTCTCAAGTGTACGATGGAAAAAGCATGATATATCGGCTAGGTGTCCAAGATAAATCTTGGACTCCTTTAAACGAGGTTTTAAATATGTTAAATAAAGAACTTGAGCAAACCCTACATGGTGCTTTTAAGGATGCACGTCAAAAGCGTTATGAATTTATGACTGTCGAACACTTATTGTTGGTGCTGCTAGATGATAAGAGCGTGGCTGAAATCTTGCGTGCCTGTGGTATTGATCTGGGTACACTCAGAAAAGATTTGTCTAAGTTTTTAGAAGAAACGACTCCTAAATTCCCTATAGCTCTTCAACAAGATACACAACCCACTCTCGGTTTTCAACGAGTATTGCAACGTGCTCTCTTTCATATCGAATCATCGGGCAAAAAAGAAGTCACAGCCGCCAATGTCTTAGTCGCTATTTTCTCAGAACGAGAATCACAAGCCGTTTATTTTCTCGATCAGCAAGATGTGGCTCGCTTGGATGTGGTTAACTATATTTCTCATGGTATCTCTAAAGTTGATAATAATAATAGCGAACTTTCTCCCGCTCATGAGGAAAATGAACAAGATGACGAGGCTGCTCGTCAAAATCCTTTGGAAATCTATACTGTCAATCTGAATGAACAAGCTCAAAAGGGCAAAATAGATCCTCTGATAGGGCGGCAAGCCGAAATAGAACGCGCCATGCAAATTCTATGCAGACGCCTCAAAAATAATCCTTTATTTGTCGGAGAAGCTGGCGTTGGAAAAACGGCACTGGCTGAGGGCTTGGCAAAACTGATTGTTGAGAAAGAAGTCCCAGATATTTTGGCAGATAGTGTCATGTATGCTCTTGATCTGGGCACTTTGCTGGCTGGTACTAAATATCGCGGCGATTTTGAAAAACGCCTCAAGGCTGTCTTAGTCGAATTAGGTAAACAACCTAATTCTATTTTGTTTATTGATGAAATTCACACCATCGTCGGTGCTGGCGCGGCATCCGGCAGCGCGATGGATGCTTCAAATCTCATTAAACCGGTTTTGGCTGCCGGAGATATTAAATTTATCGGTTCAACGACTTATAAAGAATATCGTGGCATCTTTGAGAAAGATCGCGCTTTATCGCGCCGTTTCCAAAAAATTGATGTCAATGAGCCTTCCGTCGAGGATGCTATACAAATCTTACATGGGCTGAAGTCGCGCTTTGAAGATCATCATGATCTTAATTATACCAGTCCCGCTTTGCAGGCGGCGGCTGAGTTGTCGGCTCGTTATATCAATGATAGACATTTACCCGACAAAGCTATTGATGTGATTGATGAAGCCGGTGCTTGCCAACATTTACAACCCCAGTCACAACGTAAAAAGACTCTTGATGTTCAAGAAATTGAAGATGTTGTCGCCAAAATTGCCCGCATCCCGCCGAATAATGTCTCTGTCTCCGATAAGGAGACTTTAAAAAACCTAGAGCGCGATTTAACAATGGTGGTTTATGGTCAAGAAGAGGCGATTGCAAGTTTGGCTACGGCGATAAAAATGTCCCGCTCTGGCTTAGGCGATTCGGAAAAACCGATTGGCTCTTTTTTATTTGCTGGACCAACCGGTGTCGGTAAAACTGAAGTCACGCGCCAATTAGCTCGTATTATGAACCTCGAATTGGTTCGCTTTGATATGTCCGAGTATATGGAGCGGCATACGGTGTCACGTTTGATTGGCGCACCGCCCGGCTATGTTGGCTTTGATCAAGGCGGCTTACTGACAGAGGCTATTAATAAAAATCCTCATGCGGTTTTGCTGCTAGATGAAGTTGAAAAGGCGCACCCGGATGTCTTTAATTTATTATTACAGGTGATGGATCATGGTTCATTGACGGATACTAATGGGCGCAAGACTGATTTTCGTCATGTCGTGCTTGTGATGACTACGAATGCGGGTGCCCAACAAGCCAGCCGTGCTTCTATAGGTTTTAGCTTACAAGATCATTCTAGCGATATGTTGGAAGTCATTAAACGTTCATTCACGCCAGAATTTCGTAACCGCATAGATGCTATTGTGCAATTTCAGGCTTTGAGTGCTGAAAATATTGCACATGTGGTGGATAAATTTATCATAGAGTTGGAGAGCCAATTAGAGGCTAAACAAGTCACTATTAATGTAGATGAAGCGGCGCGACAGTGGTTGGCGAAACATGGCTATGATCCGCAAATGGGTGCGAGACCGATGGCGCGATTGATTCAGGATAAAATCAAAAAACCGCTGGCGGAGGAACTTTTGTTTGGTAAATTGGAAAAGGGTGGACATGTGCGAGTGCGTGAAGTGGATGATGAGCTTCAGTTCGAGTTTGAAAAAGTTGTAGAGGCGGTTAAGCTCAATTCAGAAAAAACGAGTGTGACTTCAATTTGATGTAAGTCTGGTGCAAGGTACGCCTTGCACTCTTGAGCCAATGCCATTACATAAATATAACCAAGTCGAATTTATAATGACTCCAGAACAACTTGAGCAAATAATCATTAAAGGTGAGACGTTGCATTTTAAGTTTGCTGCTTAATGTTTGTTTATAACGACCTTGATCTCGCTTCGCTCGTTACTTCGTTTCGATGCAAAAGTTGGAGCAAGGCAATTCAATTCCTCCCCGGAGCTTCCGACTCAGGGGTTTGCTTGCAGATTTTTTTATGAATTTATATCAACAAGCCAGTTATTGGCTCAGTGCTCACAAAATTGCCCAACTGCCTGAAGATGAGGGCATTGAGATCGCCTTTGCCGGGCGCTCCAACGCTGGAAAATCTAGTGCTATCAATGTGATAACTGGGCAGCGTTCATTAGCCCGTACCAGCAAAACGCCGGGGCGCACGCAACAAATTATTTTTTTTAAGTTGGATGAAAGCCGCCGCCTAGTGGATTTACCCGGTTATGGCTTTGCCAAAGTTCCGTTAGCAATCAAACAACATTGGCAAAAAACTTTGGAGCGCTATTTACAGACGCGCCGCAGTTTACGTGGACTAGTCTTAATGATGGATGTGCGCCACCCGCTCACTGAATTTGATCAACAAATGCTTAATTGGTGCAGCCTTTCTAATATGCCGGTGCATGTGCTGCTCACTAAGGCGGACAAACTCAGTCATGGCAAAGGCAGTGCTGCATTACAACAAGTGCGTAACCACTTATCGGGTGAGATGAGTGTGCAACTCTTTTCCGCTTTAAAGCGCGTTGGTATTGATGAGGCGCGGAGGCGGTTAAATGAGTGGTTTCAAGTGTAAACCCACCCTACGCTCGCTCCGTAACGTTTTAGAGTCTCTTTTTATCGTTCCCACGCAGAGCGTCAATGCCATTAAGTTAAGGACAAATAATTGATTTTTAAATAAAAAAT
>JBDLJY010000306.1:0-7806 GCA_039714115.1 Pseudomonadota bacterium
TATCGCCTACCGTTTGTAGTTCACAATTCGGAGTGTACCATGATTGAAAGTTTCATGACGATATACGTGGGTGATAATGTCTCTAAGCGCATCAATAGCTCCGAACAAATTCACAACTTTCGATACTAAGGATGCTGAAGTCATTGATGAGGTAATAGACATCCGTTTGCCAATTAAGGAGATTTTTGAGTTGTAGGTTTTAATGGTTTCGGGAAATCCGCTCCGCTCCATTCCCGAAACAACAGCGGTTCGTAGTAGGCGATTTATCGCCTACCGTTTGTAGTTCACAATTCGGAGTGTACCATGATTGAAAGTTTCATGACGATATACGTGGGTGATAATGTCTCTAAGCGCATCAATAGCCTCACTTTTGGCTATAAAAAAGAAAAATATTTGCAACAAATGGCAGCCAACACTCAAATCGAGCGGCTATCGGACAACATTTTATACGCCGGTAATTTCGATGGCGTAGTAACAATAGGTAAAAAACACTATATCAAGGACTTACAAGAAATACGCCAATTATTAGAACCGATACAGATGGCCTTAAAACAGCCGATTTTGTCATCCGCCCTCATTTGGGCACCACAGCCAATTAATTCACGCGAACCCGGTCAAATCTTGAAAGACATCACACCTCTCAAGGACATACCGGAAATAGTTGATGACGATTGGGTGCCGGTGCTATTTGAAGAGGAAGGCAAATACTATGTGGGATGGCAACCGCCCGCCTACCTATCCCAACAATTAAAGTGTAACTATCTTCCACAGTGGCAAGCTAATCATAACAAATTGCCCGGCCAAAATATCGTTACTATAGCTAAATTATTATCAAGGAAAACGTCACCATTCCACTACGATACGGTAGCCTTGAGTAAGGATGTTACGCTGGAAATGGTAACAATACCGGGTGGCACCTTTATGATGGGTTCACCTAAAACGGAGAAGGGCCGGAAAAATAATGAAGGCCCACAGCACAAAGTCACGATAGAATCCTTCTCTATGAGCAAATATCTCGTGACTCAAGCGCAGTGGGAAGCGGTGATGAAGAAGAATCCGTCTCATTTTAAAGGAGACGAACGCCCAGTAGAAAATATCTCTTGGAAGGAGGCGCTAAAATTTTGTAAGCAACTCTCTAAAGAAACGGATAAAAGGTATCGCTTGCCAAGTGAGGCGGAGTGGGAGTACGCCTGTCGTGCGGGAACGACGACAGCCTTTGAGTTTGGTAAGACAATTAGCAGCAATTTGGGCAACTACGGGCATAATGAAACAAAGACAACTGGCGTGGGCCATTTTCCGCCCAATGCCTTTGGACTGTACGATATGCATGGAAACGTGTGGGAATGGTGTGCCGATCCTTGGCATAATAATTATGAGGATGCACCCACTGATGGTCGCGTGTGGGAAGAGGGGGAGGAGGAGTCATACCGAGTGTTGCGTGGCGGCTCGTGGAGCAACGTCCCGCAGGACATTCGCGCCGCCCGCCGCCAGTGGAGCAATATGGACAAACGGTATGGCACCCTCGGTTTCCGTGTCGTTGTCGATAGGGCGACGTGGTATTAGCGACGTTCTTTGGAGTCCAAGATTTATCTTGGACGAGTAGTCAATAGCATATGTTGTCTACCTATGCCGCCGGCAAGACGATTGTTATCAAAACTAAAATAGTAAAGAATATTGTTTTTCTTGGGATGAGGCGTTGTTGTGTAATACCAGGCAGGGTAGATATTGGGAAAGTAGCGTTTATCTATTCCGCTTTGATCTTTGACTAAACTTTTAAATTCATCCAAGGTGGGGATACGCCAATCGCTATAGCCTGCTAATGAGATTTTGTTAATGGCTTGGACATAAGCCAGCGTGTTACAACGGCATCCCTGACATTGTTCCTCATTTTTTGGGCCAACAATTTTGCCATTAGGTTTGCACCAGTTGTAAGTGTGTTTGCTATCTTGCAATCCTCCGTCATTGGTTTTGATTTCCCAGATTAATCCGGTTTGGTTATCGACAACAGCTGCCCATTGTGTGGCTTCTTCAGGGAGTACTTGCCCTTCAAGACTTAACTTGGTAAAGCGAGAACGGCGTTGGTAAATATCAGTTTTTAGTTGATTTACTGTGTCTAAAATTGCTGCTAGGCTTTGATTCGTGTTTTGCTCTACTTTGTCTAACTTTGTCACTAAGGTTTGATTAACAGTCTCTAGTCGCTTGTCTATGCTTTGATTAAGCGTCTCTAATCCTTGTTTTATCTGAAGCAGTAGGTAAGTTATAGATTCTTCTTTTTTCTTTGGTTTCGCTTGTAGTATTGACAAAAATATAACTAATCCCATGCCCACAATGGATGTTATAAAAGCTAGTTTTAAGCCTTCTAGCAAGATTGGCATACTGCCAACAATATTTTGGGTATCAAATTCCCACAATCCTATGGCAATGCCTATAAAAGTGCCTAACATCCCCATACTGACAATAATAGATTTCAAGTTAATATGTCTCTTAAAGACAAAAAAGCTTAGCAAGTCTATCAGTGCCAGCAATAACATCAGCCCGCTAAATACTGCAATAAGCAGTTCTGAAGTCATAATTGTGTACCATCCATTTGTGAACGTTCTAAAATTTGATGCAATTTTTCCTCCGCTTTGGTGACGACTTTAAATTCGACTCGGCGAGATTTTTCAGCGTTTTCAAAACCCGTCGCATTTAAAATCCGTTTGGCAAATGATAAGCCATTGGCTCTTAATACTTTTTGTAGCCAATCCCGTTGTTTCTTAACGGAGGGTAACAGATAGCAATATTTGAGCGTTGCTAACGCCCGTTGTTGTGACAATTTTACGTTGCCCAGATAGCGAGTTGCAACATCTCCTCCATTTGACCAAACGCTTGAGGTGTGCCCTTCAATTCTGATGGCTTCAATATCGGCGCGATAGCTTTGCAAAATGGTCACATAGCGGGGAAAAAAGCGGTTTAAAATGTCTTTAAATTTGGCTTGCAGCCTACTTTTCCCTCGCTGGAATAAGACGTCATCTGCATTAAAGCGCACAGTATTGTCGTCTAAAATTTCTGCATCCCAGCGTTCTAAATCATTAGTAAACGCCTTTAGCAAGTCGTTATGTAAATTTTGACGGCTCTGTTCAGCTATCTCCACAATTTCCGTCATGGCATTCTTTTGGTGTTCAATTTCAGTTTTGGATCGTTGCACATCTAACATAAAGGCGATAGCAATAAATAAAAACACCATCATTAAGGCTGACATCAAGTCTGCAATATTTATGTATATTTTATCCATTAGATTAATTACTAAGCCTTTCAACAAATAAGCCTATCTTAGCTGGCACCAAAGGAAATTCAATAAATTCGTCATGCTCAAAGCTGGCTATGACTTCTTGAGAATGTACGGCAAAATTAATACCACATTTTTTACTGGCTTTGGAGACTACGATTCCAACAAGTCGCCCCTTTTCATCAATTAAAGGGCCTCCCGAATTACCCGGATTCACGACAGTATCTGTCTGTATCAGTTGATAAGGGATACCCAAATCAGATTGAGTTTCCCTAAATGCTGAAATGATCCCTGAGGTAAAGGTAAAATTGAGCCCTGAAGGATGTCCCATCGCATAAACTTTCATCCCTTGCAAAAGTTTGTGGCGAGCTAAAGGCAGTAGAGGATAATCAGCCGCTGCCTTAATATAGATTAAGGCAAAATCTTTCAATTTGGAATTCACCAAAATTTTATTCACTTTAACCCAGTCATTTTTGTGAACGGTTTGAATATCTAAACTATATTCGTCAATTTCAGGTGTCAAGAGATCAGAGTTATAGATTTCCCAGAATCCGACGACATGTAAATTAGTCAAGATGAGATAAAACCCATCCACTTTGTCGATGATAACTCCAGAGCCATGCCAATTGACTTCATCATTCAAAATGCAGTCTTTTTCTCTGAAAAATCCTCTGATCTTAACAGTGGATTGTCGGCTGATTTTTGCTAGAACAATCGGATTGTGCATGAGAACCAAACAATATAAATAAGCCAAATAAAATAATCATTGCGCCGGCAAACTGACGGACAATTTTCTTTTGGGCAAATCGCGTCAACCATTGCGCCGTTGCCCCTATCGCTAGCAACATGGGTAATGTCCCTAAGCCAAAAGATAACATTAATAATCCTCCGTGCCAAGCACTAGCCGATGAAAGAGAAAATGCTAAGACACTATAAACTAATCCACAAGGCAACCAACCCCACACTAATCCGAGCCCCAGTGCTTGTAATGGATGCTTGACGGGGATAAAGTGCCGCCCCAAGGGTTCAATTTGATGCCATAAGTGTGCCCCGGTTTTTTCTAAAAGCGTTAAAACTTGCCACCAGGCGCCTATATATAATCCCAAGGCAATCATAAATAAACCGGATATCCACGTCGCTACCATGCGGGGATTATCTAGCGGTAAGTGTTGCACGAATTGTGCCCCTAAAAAGCCGGCTAGTATCCCAACAATAGTATAACTACTGATGCGCCCTAAATTATAAGTTAATAAAAAGGACAGTAGGCGAAAATAAGATTGACGCACATTGCTTGGCAAGCTCATCATCAAGGCACCAACAATGCCGCCACACATGCCAATACAATGCACTGAACCCAATAGCCCTGCAATAAAGGCAGACAATAAAGTTAATTCAGTTATCATAACTTAAGTTGCTACCTATAACATCAATGGCAATGATATTCCCCCATAGCGGCATCCAAGTAAGGGCTAAGCAAAATAAACATTCCTAATAAAACCACAATGGCTCCAGCTGTTCTACGGACAATAAGCATATGGAAAAATCGCGTAAAACTCTGCGCCGTTGCCCCTATCGCCAGCAGCATGGGCAAAGTCCCTAAACCAAAAAATAGCATCAACAATCCGCCATGCCAAGCACTAGCGGATGCCAGCGAAAAAGCTAAGATACTGTAAACTAATCCACAGGGTAGCCATCCCCACACTAAGCCGAGTCCAAGTGCTTGTAAGGGATGTTTAACGGGAATAAAGTGGCGCCCGAAGGGTTCAATTTTGCGCCACAGATAAGCGCCCGTTTGTTCCAACAGAGTTAAGGCTTGCCACCAGGCGCCTATATATAATCCCAAGGCAATCATAAATAAACCTGATACCCACATTGCTACGATACGGGGATTGTCCAGCGGTAACCATTGGGCGAATTGCGCCCCTAAAAAACCAGCGAATATGCCAGCAATGATATAACTAGCGATGCGCCCTAAATTATAAGTCAATAGGTAAGGCAATAGGCGAAAAAAAGAATGACGCACATTGTCTGATAAATTCATGGTTAATAAACCAACAATGCTACCACACATACCAACACAATGCGCCGATCCTAATAGCCCGGCAATAAAAGCAGAAAATAAAGTTAATTCTGTCATAATTTTGATCCAAGATAAATCTTGGACTCCTATTTTAAGGCAACTCCCAAATAATAATATGCCAAGGGCAACCACAAGGGATTGCCCCTACATGCCGTCTGAATATTGTAGGGGCAATCCTTTATGGTTGCCCTGATTGGTAATTATTATTTCGAGTTGCCTAAGGTGTTATATGCAAAGCCTGAGTCATCGGTAAACGCACCGACTTCAACAAGCGCCAATCATCCCCTGCCAGTTGTACCGTCCAAGCTCCGACTATTAAATCTGGTAACGAAGCTTGATAGAGACTATCACCAATGCGCTCTAACACGACACTTTTGTCGAAACCGGAACGGGTATGATGATTAAAATGGAGCGCGATCTGATTAGGCAATTTGTAATCGGAGTGCGCGTTGAGATATAGATGGAGAAATTGAGGCTCGAAATGTAAAGTCGCATCTAAACCGTGATGCGCTGCGGCTTTGTCACGCGCCAAAGTGCGATTAATTTCTAAGCCTTGTTTGTAGTAATCATCGACGACTAAGCCATCATTTGAGATGATAGCCAGATAGATAGTAATCATGCCACCGATGACGGCGGAGGCGGGAAATAGAATGAGTAACCAGACAAAAGGTTCACGATACCAAGGTTTTTTCATTTTATATATGTGATATTATGTAGCTTTTAAAATATTTTACTAGGAGTCCAAGATTTATCTTGGAAGTTCAAAAATGGAAATAATCACAATCAAAAAATCTCTAAAAAAAGGTGAAGATTCTGATCGACAATTTCAAGAAAATTTTACCAGTATCGATAAACTGGCGGTTGAAATTTCTGCTTTTGCCAATTCAAATGGTGGTGAAATTTATATCGGCGTTGATGATAACAGCACCATTAAGGGTTTGTCCAGCGATGATATTAAACGTTTAAATCAGTGGATATCTAATGCGAGCTCGCAGAAAATTGAGCCTCCGATCTTTGTGCAAACCCAAATCGTTTTAATTGATGATAAAAAGCTTATGATCATCACTATTCCAAAGGGTATAAATAAACCTTATAGCGTCAATAAAAGTGAATTTTGGGTCAAAAACGGTGCCGACAAACGGAGAGCTAGTCGGGAAGAGTTGTTTAGATTAATGCAATCAAGCAATAGTTTATATGCTGACGAAATGGATGCTGGGATAGGGTTAGACTCCTTTGATTTTTTCTATTTCTCCGAATTTTATAAGGCTGTTTACGGAGAGACGTTGGAAAATCTTAATATCAGTAAAGAGCAACTATTGGAAAATCTAAAACTGGTTAAAGAGAATCATTTGACTCTTGCAGGGTTGCTTTTATTTGGCAAACATGTTGAATTTATGAAGCCGCAGTTTTGTGTAAAAGGCACCTACTATCTTAATGAAGATGATTTTTTGGATAAAGAAGATATGGGTGGCAAACTCTTTGAGCAACAAAAAAGGGGCGTGGATTTCATTCTCCGCCACCTGAGACGTAGGCAGAGGGGAAAAGATTTTAATTCTCCCGGTGAATTGGAAATTCCTGCTGCTGCGCTAAAAGAAGCGGTTGCTAATGCCTTGGTACATAGTAGCTGTCCATAAATAACTTGCCCATTTGAAGTTATTTTAAAGCTACCCGCTTTAGTTCTTCGGGACTCCGTTAGGAACGAAGGATGGTTATGAATATTCGTGTCCAAGTGAAAGCGATATTATTCTTCAATCTGGCTCATAAAATCAACCAACATAAAGAAGGCTGGGCGAATGAAATGATTCCATTTTACCGTCTGTAAAATGGGCAAGTTATTTTTGCCCAGCTACATAGAGATTATTTTATCAATTCCTCTATATTTATTAACGTTTTTAATGATAGGGTTGAAATTGTCAGTGCAGGGGTGTTACCGAATACGCTGAATGTTGAAAATATAAAATTGGGGATTCATATTGAACGTAACCCTATTATTCTTTCTTTTATGGCGAAATTCCCGGACAGCGGTTATACCGGTAGAGGTAGCGGTATTCCCAGAATGTTGCGCTTGTGTCAAGAAAAACAGGTGCCATTGAATTTGATCAATGATACAGAGCGTAACCAATTTAAGGTTATTTTTTATCGGTAAGCAGGACGCTCCGCGTCCGAGCAGGCATTCCCACGCTCCGCGTCAATGCCATTAAGTTAAGACAAACCTGACAGGTGTCAAAAACCTGTCAGGTTAATTTTTCATTGAATTTACAACGACCTGCCAGGTTTTGGATACTTGTCAGCCTGATTTTGGGGGGGTTATCATACTGGCATTGACGCGGAGCGTGGGAACGAGAAAAAGCTCCGTCAAAAATCCGATTTTTTGAAAAAATCGGATTTCTTTAATTGTCGGAGCGAATTAATTCCGCGCAAACACAAAATCTTTAAATCCTCCCGGCGCGTGCAATAC
>JBDLJY010000307.1:0-7804 GCA_039714115.1 Pseudomonadota bacterium
AATTGTAGTTGTTTCGGGAATGGAGCTACGCGGATTTCCCGAAACAGCATTCCTAAATCAGACCTGCTGGGAGACCCATACCCAGCAGGTCGTTGTAAGCGCCGATTAACCTGACAGGTTTTAGGTTTGTCTTAACTTAATGGCATTGGGTTGCAAACCCCGTCCAGCACGGAGGAATTATCTTAGCTAGTGCCGGACGGCTTGCTAATTTGAACATTGAGTGTTATCATTTCGCCCCCTATTTTATCCTGAGATTAGATTAATCATGGCAACCATGAAAAAACTGGAAATCGGCGTAAAGCTGGTTAATAATTTCAAATTTGAGAGTCACATCCGCAACCATCAAATTATTATTGACCAACCCCCAAAAGCCGGCGGAAAAGATGAAGGACCATCACCCCTTGAGTATATGTGTCTCTCACTCGCGGCATGTGTAGTAACCGTTGGGCAGATAATAGCCAAACAAAAAAGAATCAAATTGCGGAATATCGAAGCCAACGTTGAAGCAGAAGTAGATTCCGATGTCTTTATGGGAAAAAGTCAGGAACACCGGGCAGGATTTCTCGGCTTTAAAATTATCACCAAAATTGATGCGGATATGTCCTTGGAAGAAAAGAAAGCGTTTTTAGAAGAGATTGATAGCCGTTGCCCCATATCAGAGAATTTGCAACACACCACGCCTGTCACGCTTGAGGTAGACTCGTAGGGTTGCCCTCGCTTGCGACGTTCAACTTAACCTGCGGGGAATTACTCTCCCCGTAGGATTGCAACCTGCTCCTTTCGATTAAATCTCTCATTTCGACGCAATCTGTCATTTCTTTGCTCCGATAAATCTCAAACAATATCGCAGAGAGTACAGCTAATGTTCAACAACGAATAAAACCACTGCCAAGTTAATCAATTGCGCCGGTACTAGAAGGCACAATCCAGAAAACGCTCAAGAAATTGAAGAAGTTGAAAGAGTTGGATTTGAACGATAACTGCTTGGAGACGAAAGTTTCTAAGAAATTGAAAAAATGGCTTAATAAGCTCAATCCAGGATGGGATGAAAGTCAAACTAATTGCCTATATTAAAACCTAGTACAGGGATTAACGAAATAAAGGGATAAGTCAAAACACATTTTGCTCCGTAAATCCCCTTATTCCGTCAATCGCGCCACTGTCATTTCGACGTGAGGAGAAATCTTTGTCACGTCGAAATGACAGTTTAGAATTTTTGACATTAGCATTTTTTTGAGCAAGACTTAGTCTTGTATAAAGTAAAAAGCAAGGACTTACATGTTAAAGAAACTCATTTTATATCTAAGCCTATTTTCCTCCGCTGTCATTGCGAATGACGGATACGCGCCAAATGAGCTAATCGTCAAATTAGCCGACGGAGCAAACTACTCCGATATTATTGCGCTCAGAGAAAATGTCAATGCGACGGTTAAAAAAACCATCCCACAACTTAATCTCGAAGTCTGGAATATTCAAGATGAACTCGGATTTGTAGATTTAATCCAAGCCAACCGGAACATCGTTTATGCCGAGCCCAATTATATACAAAGGGCTATCGGTACTCCCAACGATGCCCGTTTTAATGAACTGTGGGGAATGCACAACTCTGGGCAGACTGGTGGAAAAGCCGACGCGGATATTGATGCAGTTGAGGCGTGGGATACTTTTACTGGTAGCCGTGACGTAGTAGTAGCCGTGATTGACACTGGTGTGGATTATAACCATGTCGATCTCGCTGATAATCGTTGGGTGAATGTGGGCGAAATAGCCGGCAACGGTATAGACGATGATAGTAATGGCTTTATAGATGATGTTTATGGATACGATTTCGCTTATGGCGATAGCGATCCTATGGACGGACATAAACATGGTACTCATTGTTCTGGCACCATTGGCGGTGTGGGCGATAATGGCATTGGCGTAGCCGGAGTTAATCATGCTGTACGCATAATGGCTGTCAAATTCATTAATGATTGGGGATCGGGTTATACGGATGGTGCCATTGATGCGATTACCTATGCCGTCGATAACGGTGCCCATATCCTCAGCAATAGTTGGGGAGGTGGTGGATTTTCTCAGGGCTTAGAGGATGCCATTAGCTATGCCAACGATTACGATGTGCTATTTGTGGCGGCAGCCGGTAATGATGGCTTGAACAACGACGTATCTCCTCATTATCCGTCAAACTACGAAGTTCCTAATGTGTTAGCTGTGGCGGCTACTGATCACCGCGATGCTAAACCGGGGTGGTCCAATTATGGTTTAACGACTGTAGATTTAGGAGCACCGGGTGTTGACATCCTAAGTACCGTGCTGGGTGATAGCTATGATCACCTTAGTGGTACATCCATGGCAACTCCGCATGTTGCTGGTGCAGCAGCACTTCTAATGGGCTACAATCCGAGCTTGAGCGCCTTAAAAATTAAATCAATGCTCATGGATAGTGTTGAACCAGTGGCTTCTATGGACGGAAAAACCGTAACTGGCGGGCGTCTGAATATTAATAATGCTTTGTTGAGTACTTTCAATTGTAGTCAAGTCACTGAAATTCCAGAAATGGAATGTGAAGCTCTTGTCGCACTCTATGACAACACAGATGGTGATAATTGGACAGATAACTCTGGATGGATTGAGACAACTACTCCAATTTGTAGTTGGAAAGGAGTGAAATGTGGTGGTGGGCATGTATCAAGTCTCGTTCTGTCTTCCAACGGACTCGATGGCTCAATCCCAGCCGATTTGAGTAATTTGAACAACTTGAAAAAGCTCTTTTTGGATAGCAACGAACTCTGTGGAGAAATCCCAGTTGATTTGAAAAATCTGTCTAATATAACTAAGTTAAAATTAGACAACAATCACTTAACCGCCTCAGCACCCAAATTAATCAAGTGGCTTGATAAGCACAACCCCGGTTGGAAAGCCACACAAACTCCCTGCCCTCAAGCAGAATGCAAACTACAATTCTCTTCTGCCACCTACAGTATAGTAGAAAATGCAGGGCAAGCAACCATCACTGTTACCCGTACTGACAGTAGTGACGGCGCGGTATCAGTAGAATACGCCACCTCCGACGACACCGCCACTGCCCCTGATGACTATACTCAAACCACAGGTACTTTAAAGTGGGCAAACGGCGATGATGCTGATAAGACTTTTACAATAGACATCATTCTTGATGAGGAAAAGGAAAGTGATGAATCTCTCATTATTACTTTGAGCAATCCTACTGGCAGTGCTAAATTAGGTTCGTTAAATTTTGCGGAACTTACGATCAACGATGTTATAGACTGTGCAACAGTTTCCGACATTCCTGTTGAAGAATGTAAAGCTCTTGTCGCTTTTTATGATAGTACTAATGGTACACAATGGTTGAATAATGAAGGGTGGCTTGAAAAGAATGAGGCTTGTAGTTGGTATGGAGTGACATGTAGTGGTGGGCATGTATCGAAGCTCTGGCTGTCTGAAAATCAACTCACCGGCTCAATCCCAAGCGAATTAGGTAATTTTACTAAGTTGGAGTCTCTTGGGCTGTCTGAAAATCAACTCACTGGCTCAATCCCAACTGAATTAGGTAAGTTGATCAATTTGTGGGATCTCGGACTGTCTAACAACGAACTCAGCGGCTCAATCCCAAGCGAATTAGGTAAGTTGATCAATTTGAGGGATTTAGGACTGTCTAACAACCAACTCACTGGCTCAATCCCAACTGAATTAGGTAAATTGATCAATTTTGAATTTCTCTGGCTGGATGGCAACGAACTCTGTGGAGAAATCCCAGTTGATTTGAAAAATCTGTCTAATATAGGTTTACCTGATCAATACGGAGACAAATTAAGATTAGACAATAACCACCTAACCGCCTCAGCACCCACATTAATCAGATGGCTTAATAAGCGCAACCCCGGCTGGAAAGCCACACAAACTCCCTGCCCTCAAGCAGAATGCAAACTACAATTCTCTTCTGCCACTTACAACATAGCAGAAAACGGAGAACAAATAACAATCTCAGTTATCCGTACTGACAGTAGTGACGGCGCAGTATCAGTAGAATACGCTACCAGCGACGACACCGCTACTAGCCCCGGCGACTACACTGAAACTTCTGGCACTTTGAATTGGGGTGATGGCGATGACGCTGAGAAAACTCTTTCTGTAGACATCGTTAAAGACGGTGCTCCGGAAAGTGATGAAACATTTATTGTCAGTTTAGGCAATCCTACTGGCGGTGCCCAACTCGGTGAACCAGATACAGCGACAGTGACGATCATAGATAAAGGCTTAGCTTTTAACTGCAAAAAAGTCGATGGCATTTCAACAAAGGAATGCCAAGCCCTTGTCGCACTCTATGACAGTACAAATGGTGAAAATTGGGTGAATAATATGGGGTGGAAAGTGACGAATACGCCTTGTAATTGGTACGGAGTGACTTGTCTGAAAAAACATGTAACGGGATTATATTTGGGGAGAAACAACTTAGAAGGCTCAATCCAGAAAACGCTCAAGAAATTGAAGAAGTTGAAAAGCCTGTTGCTGAACGATAACAAGCTGAGTGGGGAAATATCCAAATCCTTGATGAAGCTCAAGAAGTTGAAAGAGTTGGATTTAAACGACAACTGCTTGAAGACGAAAGTTTCTAAGAAGTTGAAGAAATGGCTTGATGAGATCAATCCAGGATGGGATGAAAGTCAAACTAATTGCCTTTATTAAAACCTAGTACAGGGATTAACGAAATAAAGGGATAAGTCAAAACACTTTTTGCTCCGTAACGTGCTCCATGTCTCCACGCAGGCATCCAATGCCATTAAGTTAAGACAAACCTGACAGGTGTCAAAAACCTGTCAGGTTAATTTTTACCTTAACTTACAACGACCTGCTGGGTATGGGTCTCCCAGCAGGTCTGATTTTAAGGGGTTTATCATACTGGCATTGACTCGTTAATCCCTGTACTAATGTTTTTAGAATCAAGCGTCAATTGCCTCAACCGCAGCCTCAAACACCTCCCCTCGATGTTCATAATTCTCAAACATATCAAAACTAGCACACGCTGGCGAAAATAACACCGCATCACCGGCACTCGCCAATGCTGCCGCCTCAGCCACCGCCTCAGCCATGCTCTGAGCATGACGCACCGGCACCGCTAACACTTGAGCAATCAGCGGCGCATCTCGCCCTATCAGCACACAAGCGCGACAATGCTGTGCCACCACCTCTGCCAAGAGCGCAAAATCCGCACCTTTGCCCTCGCCCCCAGCAATGAGAATAATTTGCCCCGGTTTTTCTAAACCCTGAATCGCCGCAATCGTCGCCCCCACATTAGTCCCTTTAGAATCGTTATACCAATCAACACCTTGCAGATTATCCACCCAAGCGCAACGATGGGCTAAACCCCGAAATGCTTGCACCGCGTCTATCATCGCCGAATAATGCAAGCCCACTGCCTCACCTAACGCCAATGCCGCTAAAGCATTAGCTCGCATCATAGCCCCTTGTAAGCGCATTTCTTGTGTGGATAACAAAGGCATGAATGAACTTTTATGAGCGCGGACTAAATACCATTCTCCGTGATATTGACAAACTCTGAAATCACCCCGATTATTGCGTAAACTGAAGCTCAAATATCGACGGTGCAGATGGAGCATAGCGACGACTGCGGGATCATCGGCATTAATGATGACAGTGCCATCACCTTGATAAATCCGTTGTTTAGCCGCAATATACTCTGCAAGACTCGCGTAGCGATCCATGTGATCTTCGCTGATATTGAGCACGACAGCCGCTTTCGGATTAAGAGAATAGGTAGATTCTAATTGAAAACTGGAAAGCTCTAATATATACAAATCGGGGGCAGGCGTACATAGTAAATCAAGGGCGGGCGTGCCTAAATTACCGCCAATTTGCACCCGCCACCCGGCTTGTTTAGCCATTTCCCCCAAAAGCGTTGTGACAGTGCTTTTACCATTAGAGCCCGTGATAGCAACGACGGGGGCATTGACATAACGGGCAAACAGTTCAATTTCACTAATAATCGGCACTCCGGCAGCCAAAGCTTGAGCCAGTGCAGGCGTTTGCCGTGATATTCCTGGACTAATAATAATTTCAGCCGCTTGCGCCAATTGTGCCGCGTCAAAACGACCAGTAATATAGGGTATTTCTGGGAAAGTCTGCTTAAGTATCTTCAAACCGGGCGGCGTTGGGCGGTTATCCATAACGCGCACCGAAATATGCTTTTTCATTAAAAATTTGATACAAGCTAGTCCGGTTTTTCCCATCCCCATAACGACGGTTTCGCTGGCTTGTTTATTCATAAAACGACTCTCGAACAGTTTAACAAGGAAAAAATACAATATGTTTTTTACATATCTAGCCATAAGCTTACACATTCTCTCCGCAGTCATTTGGATAGGCGGAATGTTTTTTGCCCATATAGCCCTACGCCCCGTTGTCGCCACTCTGCTAGAACCGCCTTTACGTCTGCCATTGATGTCACAAGTATTAGCGCGGTTTTTTCCATGGGTGTGGATATCAGTTGTACTCTTATGGGCGACAGGCTTTTGGATAATTTACAGTAGCGGTATGCTTGCGATGTACATTCATATCATGTTTACGATAGCAGCCGTGATGACAATCATATTTGCATACATCTTTTTAATCCCTTTTCCGCATCTGAAGCAAGCTGTTGCTGACAAAAAGTTTCCAGAAGCCGGCAAAAACTTAGCCCAGATTCGCCAACTGATCGGCATTAATTTAGTGCTGGGATTAATAACAATTATCGTTGCAACAATGGGACAGAGTCTTTAAAGTATGTTCGATATCAAAAAAGCACTCGATAAAGTTGTCGCCCAAATGAGCCAAGTCATCCTTGGCAAAGAATTACAAATCCGTTTAGCACTCACCTGCCTAATGGCGCGAGGACATGTCTTAATTGAAGATCAGCCCGGCGTTGGCAAAACGACGCTCGCCCATGCCTTAGTACGAGTGCTAGGCTTGAGTTTTCAACGAATTCAATTTACCAGCGACTTACTTCCCGCTGATATCCTGGGCGTATCCATTTATGACAAAGCAGTCGCACAATTTAAATTTCATCCGGGCCCGATTTTTGCCCAAATGGTACTAGCCGACGAAGTCAACCGCGCCACGCCAAAAACGCAAAGTGCCTTACTAGAAGCGATGGAAGAACATCAAGTGACGGTGGAAGGAGAAACCCGCCCCTTGCCCGTTCCCTTTTTTGTGTTAGCAACCCAAAATCCGCTACACCAAATCGGCACATTTCCGCTACCCGAATCACAATTGGATCGCTTTATGATGCGCTTAGAACTAGGATATCCCGATCATAGCACGGAACGCGCCTTACTGAAGGGACAAGATCGCCGCGAAATAATTGCTAAAGTCACACCGACGCTCACCATCCAAGCACTTTCAGATATACAAAAGGCGGTGCCACAAGTCCATGTTGCTGATGCCTTGATAGATTATTTACAAGCGATTTTAGAATTTAGCCGACAATCGTCGCGCTATCGAGCGGGCTTATCTCCCCGCGCCGGCTTAGCCGTATTACACTGTGCCCAAGCATGGGCATTGATGCATGGACGTAATCACGTTGTCCCCGAAGATGTGCAAACGGTATTGCCCGGCGTTATCGGACATCGACTCGCAGCTATGGCAGAACAGCAGAATTCTCAAGCCTTAGTCAAGCAATTGATTGAAAAGGTTGCTATTCCTTAATGTCGGGAAACGTTGCGGACGGGGTTGCAAACCATATCCATTAAGTTAAGAGATATTGTAGGGTCAATGCCATTAAGTTAAG
>JBDLJY010000308.1:0-7790 GCA_039714115.1 Pseudomonadota bacterium
AAAGAACCTTACGCAATCAATAATGCTGATGGCATCCATCAAAATTTTTGAACTATTCAAAAACCACATTTAAAGCTCTCTTGCAACGTTCTAAAAGTTCATCCTCTATCACACCTATTTTTTCACATAATCGCTGATGAGACACCGATCTAACTTGAAATAAATCTATCACAGAGGCTTTTTCAAGACCATTCTCTGGAGTAGGTTCGACCACTACCATCCATGGTACAAGCCTATAATGCTCTTTTAAATCTGTTAATGGCGCAATGACTTTTAGTGGTAATTTTCCCACCTTGTTACTGTTTAAAATAACACATGGTCTGGTCTTTTTTATTTCTGCACCAATCGTTGGATCAAGATTGATACGCCATATTGCTCCTTGTTTCATTGAAAATCCTCAGCATCCAAAACAGTGAGGTAAGTTAGCTCTTCATTATTTTCATACTCTTTTGCCATTAATTTAATAGCTTGTTGTAATTTTCTCTCTTCTTGCTGTCGAAGAAAATATTCAATTGCTTGTTTTATAATATCTGATTTAGTCCTTTGCAATTCATCTTTTAAGTCATCCAACGCAAGATTCATGCTGTGAGGAAGAGAAAAAGTAATACGGTCATAACTATTTTGTAAGTTCATAGTGTGTCTCCTATATGTAAAAAATCGACATCACTATTATACCTCAAAATATGAGGTTTATAACAGAATTCGCCTTATACGATGCAGAACCACGCGCTCCTGCCCGACGTTAATGCCATTAAGAACATAGTAAATAGATGAATATAGGAGTCCAAAATTCGGCAACAGTAGGCGATAAATCGCCTACTACGAACGAACAGCTTGTTAGGCTGGTTGATACAAATGTTGTCTAACTTGCTCCCTAATATCTAATAATGGTATCCGTAATGTTGCAAAATCAAGGGAAGAATATCCTTCTCTTATTTTATCAAGCGAAAATTTATGTATATTTTTATAATCATTTTCAATGCAAGTCCATACACTTCGCTCACTCAAATTATATACAGATGACCAAATTGTTATATTTTGTTTAACTCTCCCCAGAAGATTCATGGCAGAATCCATACTTTTAACGCTTGCTATCTTCAAAGAGACAGTATTGTATCTCCAGCAATTTCCAACATCAATTGATCTAGGAAAATTAGTAATCACATCTCCTTCACCGTTAGAGAGTACTTGCTCTATTGCGTTTACTCCAGATTGATAAAACACAACATTTCCAGCGGAGTCCGCGATAAGGTAATGTAACCTAAGATAATAATCTAAAAATGAGTTTCTTAATCCAACATTATCCATTAATTTGATAGCCTCATGAACATTTGAAGCTCTTTCTAAAATAAACCTCATTATGCCAAGCTCATCAAATTTCAAGCTATCATCAGTCTTATCAGATGGCGGATTCAAATCAATTGGAGTCACCGCACACCCTATAAACAGTCCTTTCTCATTTAATCCTTCATAAGGCCGATCCGCTCCCATTTGTTCAATCAAAAATAATCCAAACGTTTTCTGTCCATAAATGCGCTGCGAAGGAACAAAATGTATAGTTCCACCGCTCTGAAGCCAATCAAAGTTACGTCCTACTAAAATTCCTGAATCCGTTTTTACAGCAAATATTGTACACATAAGTTTAATACACTCCAGATATCCAACCAGCCTAACTATAGTTTTTCAGTCCGTCGCCGAACAATGCGCTATTTTTTGCCGTCATGCTCCATAACTACAGGGATTAAAAATTAACCCGCAGGTTTGCCTTAACATTTCGTTGTTTCGGGAAATCCGCTCCGCTCCATTCCCGAAACAACAGAACGCTGCTCGTTTGGGCGAGCGCAATCTTGGACTCAGAAAACCTGCCAATTTTTAGCTCACTCAACAGCCAACAAACTCAGTACCCGCTTAGGCGTAAAATGACGAAACTGTATAAACAAATTTCTAAGTTTCAAGAATACCTCAAGAGCAGAAAAAGCATCATCACTTGCATATTGAATCTGTTGCAGACTGAGAGACTTTACCTCCCAGTTAGAAATAGAGATTTGTCTTTTTTTCACCAAGTTTTTCTTCAGCACACGGGCAACCATTTGCTTTGAACCAACCATCCTTTGATTACACACCTCCTGAAAGACTTCACTCAGATCAACAGCGTTGGACACTTTACAACCAAAATTTTGGAAAATTTTAGTATTATCATCTCTAATCCCAACGCCAATTTTCATGATATCACCACACCTTAACAACTCAAGAAGTGGACTGATATTATTTAACCTACCCATTTGAAAAATGAAACACTTCTCACGAGTAGCAATTTGGATGATAGCTATACGATTCTGAGGTACTCCTTTTTTAAAGACTGGCTTAGATTCCGTATCATAGCCAACAAACCCTTGTCTCTTGATCACCTGACAAGCACTTCCCATTCTATTATTAGAAACAACAACAACCTCTTTATTTGAAGTATCGTATTTAGGAAGCTTAGATAACTCTTCATCAGAAACAAGATTATTAAGATCATATATAAATTTTATATACTTTAAAGATTCAGGTTTATTCGACTGAAGATATTCGATAATATGAACATTCAACACAGATTTGAGATTATTTAAATGGTTTCTCCCAAGAACACTTTCTAGAATATTAGATCTTCTTCTATCAAACAGACAATCAAAAATTTCCATTCATTAATCTCCATGACAGTAATTAGGAGTCCCCGTCCAAGATAAATCTTGGACTCCACTATCAGGCTATAAATTCATGCTTTTCACGAAGCCCCATTTTTAATTCGTCGTTAACCACTTAAAATCGAAAGGGAATTGTCCAAAAGATAACAGTCTCAACGAAGAACAAAATGATGGACAAGCTTGTTGGAATGCCGAGCGGGTTAAAGCCGCCAAGACACTAACCGCTCAAATACTTGATTACAAAGAAAAACATTACAGAGCGCCCAAATCAGCGGGCCTAGATTAGACTTTGATTTGTTATATTTTAATTTGATGAATTTGGCGGTAAACATCTTTACGGGGCCCTACTCTCACTGCCAAAATAATGAGTTTTTCTTCGTCAACCGCATAAATCAGCCGATAATATTTGGCAATACGAACACGATAAAGTATGCCACGATTACCCTCAACTTTCCGAAATCCCTCTGGAAAAGGATAGTCTTGTAGCATTTCAAGCGTTTCAATCACTTCTGTTTGAATTGGCAGAGGGAGTTTTTTTAATTCGCGCCTAAAAGCGGGTCTAATTTCAACTGTGTAAGCCATTTATAGTTACCCCAATTCTTTTTTCAGTTCTTCAAGTGAAATATTTTCGCCGGGTTCATCTAGTGCTTCTATGGCTTCTTGATAATCAAGTATATCTTCTAATCTTTGTAATAACGCCAAATCTTCAAGGGGAAGTAAAACGGCAACACCGTGACCACTTTGAGTAATAAGGGTTCGTTGTTTTCTAGCCGTGGTACTTTTGATTAAGTCAGAAAAATGTTGGCTTGCCTCAGCAATCGTTAATTGCAACATTTCAACGGATATTTCTGGTAGTGAAGTTGCTGGTAAAGTCATGATAATCACCTCTTCATATTAACCATATTAAGATTGGACTCCTAAGAAGGATTCAGGAGTCCAAGATTTATCTTGGACGTCCAAAATAAATTTTGGACTCCTAATCTGTTAAGAATGTCAGCGAGCGTAGATATTTTATCTAATGTCTTTGACAACAAAAAACAACCCCCATAGATTACAACCGGCACACGAACCCCACTTGCCAAGCTTAAACCTGCTTGAAATTTTTTAAACATCACCCATTAAATTTTCGGAGTCCAAATCCCCTACTACTAGGAAAATTCTTAAATGACAAAAGCCATATTAATATTACTAATCACCGTACAGGCAGAATTACTATCAACCTATACCTTCACAAATGCCAACGGAAACGAGGCAACATCCCAACAAAGGCACACTATCCCCCATGAAACGGAGAACAGGTTTAACGCCCAAAAAAGCCAAAGGCACATCACCGACTACTACTCATTCACAATCCAACCCAATTGCGGACTTGAAATGACACTAACCAGCCTAACACTTGACGAAAAGCGATCAAGTAAAGGCATTCGCAACTGGACAATTCGCTCAAGCCTAGACGATTTTGCAACCGATTTAAAAACATTCAATCTACCAGATAACACCAAATTACGCAATGATCAAACAATCACACTTGATTACAAAGAAAAACATTACCGAGTGCCCAAATCAGCGGGCCTGTACAATGCCGCTCCTTACCGAGCATATGATCACGATCCCCTGATTATTGGTTTAAATTTGGCAAACAAGTTAAGCCTCCAAATCAGACCTGCCAGGTATCCAAAACCTAGCAGGTCGTTGTAATCCCCTATTGTGCCGGACGGGGTTTGCAACCATATCCATTAAGTTAAGGATTTGATGTAGCCCACCAACCCCGAGACGGTGGGCAAAAAAAAACACTGGATGGGCTACATAATGCCAGTATGATAAACCGGGCAACCATAAAGGATTGCCCCTGTCCCGTAGGGAACTTCGGCATGTCATGTAGGGGCTCAATGCCAGTATGATAAACCCGCTTTATACCATAAGGGATTCAGTTGTTTCGGGAATGGAGCTACGCGGATTTCCCGAAACCATCGACTTCGTTTCGGGCACCTCGGGTAACGGAGCTTGCGAGGTTCAATCCGCTCCGCTCCATTCCCGAAACAAAAAAACCCGTCCTGCACAGATTTTTTGATTTAAAAATAAATCAGTTATCCTTAACTTAATGGCATTGATGTAGGGGCTACCCTATTGGGTTTGCCCTGATCTCTCCTCGTACTCGACAGGCTTAATGGCATTGTGTGCTAGGGTGTCATTCTTGCTTTTTTAACATACTTTTGGTATCGTGCGTTTTCATATTAAGAGTCCAAAAGGAGACAACATGACAACATTACAAACCTCAAATCGTTCCCATCCAAAAATTTCTGAAACAGAATACTGGGAAAAATACTACAATACTTCTGACAAAGTTTATGAATGGAATAATGGATACTTGGAGGAAAAAGCAGTGTCTGATGTCTTAACAATTTCAATATACAAATGGTTCTTTGGGCTGCTAGAACAATATTTAAAAACCAATCCCATTGCTCAATCGGTTGTATTAGAAATGGGATTTCGTTTGTCGGGTAAAAACGAGGTGCGTCGCCCTGACTTAGGGGTAGTACTTAATAGCAATCCCATTCCCCTTTTTCCAACTGATAGAAGCTACCATGGTATTTATGATATGTGTGTAGAAGTCCTTTCAGATTCGACAACCGAAATCATGGAACGGGATACTGTCATAAAAAAAGACGAATATGCTAAAGCTGGGGTAAAAGAATATTATATTTTGGATGCCCAGCGAAATCGTACACAATTTTTTCGTTTGAACAAAACGCAGGGCGTTTATAAAGCCATCAATCCTCAAAAAGGTAGCATTATAAAATCCAAAGTCTTACCAGGTTTTCAATTTAGGATTGAAGATTTGTTTACTAAACCGTCTATTGAAGAAATGGTTGATGATAAGGTTTATCAACATTTTGTCATGCCTTGTTATTTAAGAGAAAAACGGGCGCATCAGGCGGAAAAACAGGCACTTCAGGCGGAAAAACTGGCGCATCAGGCGGAAAAACAGGCGCGTATTCTGGCAGAACAACGTGCTAAACAATTAGCCAAACAATTACGAGTTTTTGGAATAGAACCTATACAATAAAGTTCAGCCCAGAAAAATCCTCGTACTCGACAGGCGTTCGTTGTTTTCTAGCCGTGGTATTGGACTCCTAAGAAGGATTCAGGAGTCCAAGATTTATCTTGGACGACCAAAATAAATTTTGGACTCCTAATCTGTTAAGAAACAAGTCTATTGATCACATTAATAGTTGCCTCAATAGCAGCCATATTTTGATCTGGATTAACACCCCGCGTAGTAAACATCGTTTTTTGACCATTTTTCAGCCTAACTTCCCAAAAAATCGTCGCTCGAACCAGCGCCGAGGTTTTACCGCCGGGCGGAATAGTCACCTCATAATCTAACAAATGCGGCACCTGAATATTAAATTTCATCAAAATGTCCCGCAAAGCATTCATAAACGCATCATAGCCACCATTACCGTGAGCATAAGCCTCCATCGTCTTACCCCGATAAGCGCATTGTACCGCCGCCACTGACTTTAATTCATAAGATGAATTGATAGAACAGTGTAACAATTTAAACGGAATAACTTGAGGAGTCTCAAAAATATCACTGATTAAATAAGGCAAATCTTCCGTAGAGATGAATTCCTTTTTATCCCCCAACTCAATAATTTTTTGTAAAAGAACCCTTTTCTCTTCATCAGTCAATTTAATGGAGAGTTCCTTTAAGCTCATCTCTAAGTTGGCTTTACCAGACAATTTGCCCAGAGCATACTTTCGCCTTCTATCAAAACGCTCAGGCACCAGCTTGTTGCCATATAAATTACCCTTCTTATCCCCATCGGCATGAATACCCGCCGTTTGCGTAAAGACATTTTTGCCATAGATAGGTTTATTATTCGCCATCCGTTGCCCAGAAAATATCTCAACAGTTCGTGAAATTTTATGGAGTTCTTTCTCATTAACATTAGAATTGATGGACAAAAAATCCCTCATGCCAACAACCACCTCATCCAGCGGCGCATTCCCCGCACGCTCACCCATACCATTGACAGTGACATGAATGCCTTTCACACCAGCCTTAATAGCCGCCATAGCATTAGCAGTACCGAGTCCATAATCATTATGTGAGTGAAAATCAAAATGCACCTCAGGATATTTATTGACGATAGAAGACACATATTGATAAGTATCAAACTGATCAAAAATACCCAAGGTATCGGGTAACATGATCCTTTTGATCGGCAACACTAATAAAAAATCTATCAAGCGATAGACATAATCAGGAGAAGTTTTAATGCCATTGGAAAAATCTTCCAAATAGACATTTATTTCAATACCATTGTCCGCGGCATAAAGAACAGATTCTTGAATATTTTCAAAATGCTGTTCTGGTGTTTTATTCAGTTGCTTGGTACAATGTTTAAGCGAACCTTTGGTTAAAAGATTGATTCGCTTAATACCGATAGAATTAGCCCAATCAACGGATTTACCCTTATCAACAAAACCCAGAATTTCAAATTTATCAACCTGATTGACTTCTTTAGCCCACTCTAAGATTTTGATAACAGACTTTCTCTCACCCTCAGAAACTCTGGCAGAGGCCACTTCCAAGCGATCCACTTTAACATCAGTAAGCAAAATTTTAGAGATAGTCAGCTTTTCTTCAGACGTGTAAGACACAGTCTGCATTTGCTCCCCATCTCTGAGAGTAGTATCCATTATTTCAATGGAAAAATTATCTGTTTTCAATTAAGTTACTCCTTATCTTACCTTCTACTAATGAACTTACCTGAAAATATATTTTATCAGATTTTTCTGCCTGAACTGGTTTGCAACCTGCTCCTTTGATCTCGTTCCCACGCGGAGCGTGGGAATGCCTGCCCCGGACGCTCCGCGTCCTGCAAGAGCCAAACCACCTCCCGACAATCCGTTATACTATTGCGCTACATCCCCCGCCCAAATCCATCCTGATAAAGACGTGCAAACATCACACACAACAAAAAGGGCATAACTTACACTTGTCCCCTCCCACCGTCAAACAAATCAACGGAGCGCACCCACCACAAAACGGACTTTCGACAAACAGCCCACACTCCAATCCCCTTATTCCGT
>JBDLJY010000309.1:0-7773 GCA_039714115.1 Pseudomonadota bacterium
TGCTAACGTTACAGCTTAGATTGACTGATTTATTTGTGAAACCTAAAAACGAGATAACGAAAGGACTGAGAAGGCTATGAGTACTGAGAGCCAGTTTGAAGGCATTAAAGTTGTCGTTATAGACGACAGTAAAATCATTCGACACACCGCCGATATGCTTTTAAAAAAAGTCGGCTGTGAAGTCACGACGGCAAACGATGGGTTTGAATCCTTATCAAAAGTGATAGAAACCAAACCGAATATCATCTTTGTCGATATTATGATGCCCCGTCTTGACGGCTACCAAACGTGTGCTTTAATTAAAAATAACCCGGCATTTAAAAAAATTCCCATTATCATGTTATCCAGTAGAGATGGCTTGTTTGAGCGTGCCCGTAGCAAAATTGTTGGGGCTGAACATTACATGACCAAACCTTTTAAGAAAGATGATTTACTGAGTGTCATCAAAACTTATGTAGTGGATGCGAAATAACGATAACCAGAGATAATGATCGAACCTTGGCATGGCAAACACCTTAGCACAATCGCCACTTGAGTGGCTACAAAACCTTGAACGGCTTACAAAACAACGGGCGAAGGGATTACCGCGTCAATTGAATGTTGAAAAAATTTGGCGATGTATTGCCTTTCGACTCGGGGGAACTTATTTAGTCACGCCTTTTAATGAAATACGTGAAGTTCTCCCTTATACTAACCAATTAGCTAGAGTGCCGGGTGCTAAATCATGGGTTAAAGGTTTAGCCAATATTCGTGGATCACTACTACCGGTGATTGATTTAAACGACTGTTTAGGGGGCAAACCCATCACCATAGTTAACCACACACGAATGTTAATTATTAACCTATCTGGTTTAACAGCGGGACTGCTGGTTGATGAAGTCATCGGCATCAAAGCTTTTCCAGAGCATGAAATAGACCAGAATACACCTTGCAATGCTGCTTGGATAGCCCCTTTTGCCAAAGGGCTGTTCACTTACGATAAAATCACTTGGACGGTATTTGACCTGGAAAAGCTCGTTAAGAATGATTTATTTCTTAATGCGGCACTCTAATTGGTGCCTTTGATAACTCAATAAGTAACTGTCCATAAATAACTTGAACATTCAAGTTATTTTAAAGTTACCCGCTTCAGTTCTTCGGAACTCCGTTAGGGGCGAAAATATAGGGCAAACCCGATAGGGTATGCCCCTACGAAATGTGATTGGCGAATCCAGTCCGAGACCCTGCGGAGAGTCATTAAACAAGCCTGATGGAAAGGCTAGTGTGGCTCTCATTTAAAACCGCTTACTAACATTAGCTAGGAGACCATTACCCGCGCAAGCGGAGTTAGGTAACAACTATGCAAAGAGTATTTGTCTTAGATCACAACAAACAACCGTTGATGCCATGCCACCCGGCAAGAGCACGCAAACTATTAAGAAATGGAAAGGCTGCGGTTTTAAGGTGTCACCCTTTCACAATCATTATGACGCACCGCGTAGGTGGTGATTTGCAGCCTGTAGAAATCAAATTTGATCCGGGTAGCCGCACAACCGGTATTGCCTTGGTTGGGCATTTTGACCGTGGCTCGGAAGTGCTCTGGGCCAGCAATCTAAATCATCGCGGGACTCTGATCAAAAAAATCTTAACTCAAGACGGGCAATACGCAGATCACGCCGAAATAGAAAGACTCGTTATCGGCCAGCACGTTTTTTAAACCGACGACGGCCTAAAGGGTGGCTCCCACCGTCATTGCGGGCACTCGTTGATAATGTTAAAAATTGGATGCTTAAACTATCACGGTTGGTGCCACTCACTGAAATAGCAGTCGAGACGGTCAGGTTTGACACTCAGAAACTGCAAAAACCCGAAATATCTGGTGTCGAATATCAGCAAGGCGAGCTAGCCGGGTATGAATTGCGCGAGTACTTGCTAGAAAAATGGGGGCGCCAATGTGCCTATTGTGGTGCTAAAAATGTACCGCTTGAAATTGAGCACATCCAAGCTCGCAGCAAAGGTGGTACTGATCGTGTGTCCAACCTGACATTGGCCTGTACTGAGTGCAACCAAAAGAAGGGCAGCAAGGACATTAGGGAGTTTCTGAAGCGCAAACCTAAGCGTTTGAAGAAAATTCAAGCGCAAGCGAAGGTACCATTAAAAGACGCAGTGGCAGTTAATGCTACTCGTTATGCGACCGGCAATGCCTTAAAAGGCTTTGGTTTACCGATCACTTTCTCAAGTGGTGGGCGAACCAAATTTAACCGTATCACGCTAAGTTATAAGAAAGACCATTGGATTGATGCAGCTTGTGTTGCATGGCGATTGTGCTCATTTGTTATCCCAAAAGCGATAACTCCTTTGATTATTACTGCTAAGGGACGTGGTTCAAGGCAAAAGTGCAGTATGACTCAATATGGATTTCCGAGAACAGGGCCCAAAAAGCACAAGCGAGTCAAAGGGTTTCAAACGGGTGACATTGTAAAAGCTGTCATCACTAAAGGTAAAAAGATAGGCACATACATTGGGCGTGTTGTGGTGCGAGCCCGTGGTAGCTTTGATATTGGTAGTGGCGAAGAAAAAGTTGGCAGCATTGGTTATGAATATTGCCAATTACTCCAAAGGTCTGATGGTTACGAATATTCTTAGTCGATAGATTCCAAATGTTCAACTTAATTATGGACAATTCCTAACTGGTAACTGAAATGAAATTTTTCAAAACATGGGGTATGACAACATGGCTAGTTGTCTTTATTATTGTACTACTGTTCTCGTTTCTGTTGATGATTGCCACCCTTTTCCTTGTCGCCAAAGATAAGCAACATGATGAAGAGTACTTAGGATATGTAACCAAACTACGTCTACTCTCACAACAAATCACTCAAACCGCGATAGGAAATGATTTTCAGACGATAGAGAAAGCGCGGATTGAGTATAAAAAACTCTTAGAGACGTTGACTAATGGTAATCCTGATTCTGGGATGCCCGGGACACCGCATTCTGCAAGAACCGCTTTAACGACTTTAATAGAGGGCTATGAGAAGGCGGAAACCAATATTAATCCCTCGATCTTAGCGAGTATAGAAAAGCTCCAAGCGGCTTATATCGAAGCCTCTAAACAGCGTTTTCTTTCGCCAAACTTGGGCAAAGTGTTGGCTGTCATAATGCTGGTTTTGTTTCTGATATTCGTTTATCTGATCATCCGCATCAACAAAGCGCGTACTCAGGAGATGGAACAACAGTTGGCAGAAATTGATACAGCAAATCAACGCAATCAGGAAGCAATTTTGCGCTTGCTGGGTGAAATTTCTGACTTGGCGGACGGCGATTTGACGGTGAATGCAACAGTAACAGAAGATTTTACGGGTGCTATCGCGGATGCTATCAATTATTCGATTGGTGCCTTGCGAGACTTGGTTATCAGTATCAACAGAACAGCGGTGCAGGTGACAGGGGCTGCACAGAGTACGCGGGGGACAGCGGCGCAGTTGACCGAGGAGAGTAAACGGCAAGCACAGCAGATTGCCAAAGCCGGACAGGCCACTATTGGAATGGCTAATGCAATCAAAAAAATCTCGACGAATGCGGTAGAATCTGCGGAGGTTGCCACAAATTCTGTGGATATTGCCAGTAAAGGTGCAGCCGTCGTGCGGGAGACCATTGCGGGGATGGATACCATTCGTGAGCAGATTCAGGAAACTTCTAAACGGATTAAACGTTTAGGTGATAGCGCACTAGAAATTGGAAAAATTGTCGGGCTGATTGATGACATTGCCGACCAAACCAATATTTTGGCCTTGAATGCGGCGATTCAGGCGGCAACGGCTGGCGAAGCCGGGCGAGGCTTTGCAGTGGTGGCTGATTCGATTCAGCGGTTAGCAGATCGTTCAGGTAATGCGACTAAACAAATTGATGCGTTAGTGAACACCATCCAAGGCGATACCAAGGAGGCAGTTCGTTCAATGGAACACAGCATAGCAGGGGTCGTTGAGGGTGCCTCGATTGCCCAAAGAGGGGGAGAGGCGTTGTCAGCAATTGAAAAAGTATCGGTGGAGTTAGCTGGACAAATTGAAGATATTTCGCAAAGATCGCGGACTCAGGCGGCAGTGGCATCAAATATTTCTGGCACGATGACGATTATTCAGGAGATTACAACTCAAACTTCCGCCGGTACCAATGAGACGGCGGCTGCCATTGAACGGTTAGCAGAGCTGGCTAATGAATTGAAAAAGTCGGTGATGGGTTTTACATTGCCCGAGGATGCACAGTTGGCTATTGAACAATTATCCGCGAAATGAGATAACTTGGACGTCCAAGATAAATCTTGGACTCCTAAAGCTATAACTAAAAAAATATGAACTATTCAGCCTTGACTTGGGTAAAAACAACGATTGATGATAATCTTAAGCAAACGCGCCAAACATTGGAACAGTTTGTAGAATATCCTAGCGAGACAACACTGTTGCAACAATGCATAATGTGGCTGCATGAAACACATGGGGTGCTTAAGGTATTGGAATTGGAAACAGCGGTGTTGTTAGTCCAAGAGCTTGAGTTAAGCATTAAATCTTTGCAGACTGGTAAAATTGAAAATAATGAATCAACTTATGCTGTATTGATGCGTGCTTTAATTCAGTTGCCAAACTATTTGGATCATCTTGCGATTGTCCAGCGTGATATACCGCTGGCTTTGTTGCCGCTACTGAACGAGTTGCGAGCCTATCGATCAGAAACGCCCTTGGCAACTAATAATTTATTTACGCCCCATTTGTCAATAGCAATACCTCATCCGAAGGCGGTGAACTTATCGGATGCTAAACTCAAAGAATATATGCAAAAAATGCGGGCGGCTTATCAAAAGGGATTGGCGGCTATAGTTAAGGCACCTAAGCAACCGGAGAAGGGATTGAAATTTCTCTACACCGTGATGCAACGTCTGCAACAAGCGACGGGTGCCGCTCCAGTGAGCAAAGTGTGGTGGGTAACCGAGGGTATTGTGGAAGCTTTGCTGCAAAAAGGGCTTGAAATTAATAAGTCTATTTTTAACTTATTGAAACAATTGGATGCTCTGATAAATCATATTATCCAGCATGGCAATGCCGCCTTACGCGCTGATCCGCCTAAAACCTTATTGACCAATTTGCTCTACTTTGCAGCGCATGCCCGCTCTAAAGGTTCACAGATCACGGCTGTTAAAACCACTTTTCAACTGAATGATTATTTACCGCCTGAAAGCACAATAGCAGCGGCGAAATTGGTGTTTGCGGGGCCAGATATTGAGTTAATGGAAAAGGTAGTGACTCTGCTCAAGGATGATTTTGTCCGTGTAGAAGAAACCTTAGATATATTTAATCGGGCCGATAATCCTTCCGTGACAGAACTCAGCCCATTAGTAGAAAAGTTCGGTGATATGGCTAATACCTTAGAGTTGCTAGGATTGACGGTACAAAGTCAATCTATGCAAACACAGGCAAAGCTAATACTTGATATAAGTGAAGGTGTTAGCGTGCCTGAGTTTTCGACTCTATTTGAAATGGCTAATGCCTTGTTAAAAATCGATGCTGCTGTGGATATGTTGGCTGTGCAGGGTGTGCATGCGAAACAACGCTTGTCTTTAAGCCCTGATACCGAATTTTATCATACACCACAGTTTGGCATTGTGCTAAATGAGGCGGTTGACTTTGCTAAAAAGGAATTGGCTGAAGTTATTCAAGCTTTAGTGACTTTTATTGACACTGAGACACCTGATGACAATTTGTTAAAAGTCCCTGAGCGTCTTAAAGAAGTGGAAGGTTTTTTATCCATTTCATCTCATGAACGTGTGGCTCAACTGTTGGCACAGTGTCATAAATACATCGAACAGGTGTTTATTAAAGAAAGCACGATACCGGAAGAAGAGAAGCTTCATGCTTTGGGGGAAGTGTTGATTGGTATTGAGCTTTATTTGGACACGCTTGCGGGTAATCCCATGGAGGCTGAGGCACTTATTACAGTTATCAGTCATCAGTTATCAGTTTTGTCGCTGGACGGGAAGTTCCCCGTCCAAAACGTTTGATGCCATGATTGAAGCTTTTGAAACGTGACGGATGGGGTTCCCGCCGTCCCGCAAAAATTTAACTGATTGACTTATACACCAAAACAACTAAAATAACCAAAAACACAAAATAGGTTATTTCATGTTATGTATAAATCAACTGGTTTTTTAGCAAAAGAATATTCGGTGACAAATGAAACCATCCCAAATTGGATAAAGGACGGCAAATTTGAAAAAGTTAGTTAAAAAAACCAAAGGCGGACACTACCGCATCTGGGTTGAAGAACCGAGCATCACCATCCTCTATGCCCGTGTTTCTAGCTCAAAACCAAAAAGTGAACGTCGCAAAAGTTCTCTACGAGACTACTTCGTTTCACTCGTTAAACAAGAGGAATTACTCCGAAAAAAATACCCAGACGCGAGATTTATCTCTGACATTGCCTCGGGATTTAACCAAAATCGACGAGGATATCGAACCTTTTTGGAACTCGCTCTCAACGGCAATCCATTACACCTTGTGGCAACCACATCAGATAGAATTACCCGAAGCGGGTTTGCCCTTATCAAGTGGATTATCGAACTATCGGGTGGGCGAATCGAGCTTTTGGAAGAACCAGATACTTCCGAAACGAAGTAACGGAGCTTGCGACGTTCACAATTCGATACCAAAACACTTATCGCTTTCGTTACCAGCTTCATCAACTCCCATTACGGAAAAAGAAGCGCAAAGCGTAATAACGAGCCAAAAGATAAGGATTTACCCTGAAAACGAACCTCTATGGTTTGCTTCTTTAAATCTTTTTCGTCGTGCTTACAATTTAACTATTGAATTCATGAGGAAAAGGCGTAAGCCATCCAGCGAATTCAGAACCCAGATTTGCGATTGGTGTAAATTGGAGTGCGAAGAACATGATATAACTTACAACAGCAACCTCGTTTTGGCTGCTTATCGTAAGGCTTGTGACACACGTTCGGCTGTAATTAAAAAAAGCCGGTTGATACTGGGTGAAAAAGCTGAGATGTCTTTCATGTCAAGAAATGCGCCCCGGCAATATTTTGTGGTGCCTAAATTATCACCTAAAAAGCAAATATTCCCTAGAATATTAAAGGGTTGTAAATGGACAGAAGATGTGCAAAATGAAGCCATAGGCAAAACGGTTATCGTGACATACACGAATGGTCAATGGTTTGCTAGTGTCAAATTAAATCAGTCCGTAGAGCCAACAAAAAGTGAAGCTTTATCCATTGTTGCGCTTGACCCAGGTGTCAGAACGTTTCAAACCGCTTTTAGCGGAACTGACGCGGTTAGCTATGGCGATAGTTTTGTTAATGATCGTCTAACACCACTCATGTCAGAACTTGGTCGTCTTTTATCAGCACGCGATAAACTTCACCGTGAGGATAAGTCTAAACAATGGGTTAAAGATAGGTTAAAAAATCTCAACCGAAGAATTCATAAGGTGCGAGCGAGACAACAAAACCTAGTAGACGATTTGCATCAGCGTGTGGCTTATGATTTGGTTTCAAACCATGATGTGATTTTATTGCCCACTTTTGAAACCCAACAAATGGTGAAAAAAAGTGATGAGACACGCAAAAGATTTTTGAGACGCAAAACGGTTAGAGGAATGCTTGGATTGGCTCACTACAGCTTTAAGCAAACCTTGAAGTGGATGGCTAAAAAGTACGGCAAAACGGTGATAGATGCGAATGAATCTTATACTTCCAAAACCTTGTGGAATGGTTCTATTCTGAAAAACTTG
>JBDLJY010000310.1:0-7695 GCA_039714115.1 Pseudomonadota bacterium
AAGAGACTTCAATTGGCTCAGGTTTCCAAGTTCTGGCGGGATGGAACCGCTGAGATTGCCGACTCCTAGCTCAAGAGTCTCCAAAAGGCTTAAATTGCCAAGTTCTGGTGGGATAGAGCCGATGAGTTGGTTTTCCACAGCTTCGAGATCAGTAAAGTACCATATTCCCATACTATCCTCACAAGACAAGTCACCTCCACAGGAATCGTAAATCATTTGGACTATCTCCGACATCGGCTCACCATGATCACTCCCTAACTGGAGAGTTATTAAGTGGCTTAGATTGCCTAATTCCGCTGGGATTGAACCGTGTAGCCTGTTGAAAGCTAGTTTAAGTGCTATTACATGTCCCTCTTCACATTCAACGCCATACCAATTACAAGGTGTGTCTGCTCTAAGCCACTTAGTATTATCCGCCCACGAAGCACCATTAGTACTGTTATAAAGAGCGATAAGTGCGTCACACTCCGTCGATGGTATTTCAGTAACAATCGTGCAAATCAGATCACTATCACTAACGATGACAGTGGCATTATCTAAATTTTCCCCACTAACTGGATCAGTTAGGCTGATTGTGAAAGTTTCAATATCTTCAAATTTGTTATCATCAATAATAGGTATTGTGATGGTTTTGTCAGTTGAGTCACCATCAGCCCAAGATAATGTCCCTGTAGTTTGGGTGTAGTCGCTGCCGAATATAGCGGTGTTGTCGATGGTGGCGTAGTTTGCTGATACGGTTCCATTATTGTCTCCGGTGCGGATGACGTTGATGGTAATAAATCCGTCGCTTTCGGTTACGCTGTATGTTGTTAACTTAAATTGCAATGTTGCAGTAGAGCAAGAGGTTTGTGTGTCTTTCCAGTTTGGGTTGCGTTTATTAAGCCATTCAATTAGTTCAGGATCATCTGCGGTTAGGTGGTTGTTGTCTAATTCTAATCGAGATGACCGGTTTTTCAATTCCGCTGGGATTTCTCCGCATAGTTGGTTGTTATTCAGTAAGAGCCACACATCCCTCAAATTTGCCAATTCACTTGGGATTGTGCCGGTGAGTTGGTTGTTAGACAGATCGAGGATACTCCTCAAACCGCTTAAATTACCAAATTCTGTTGGGATTGAGCCGGTGAGCTCGTTGTCAGACAGATCGAAAGACCACAATTTGTTCAAATTTCCTAATTCTGTTGGGATTGAGCCAGTTAGTTGGTTGTCAGATAGATCGAGCTGCCACAAATCGCTCAAATTACCTAATTGACTTGGGATTGAGCCGGTGAGTTCGTTGTCATACAGATGGAGCTCCCGCAAATTTATCAAATTACCTAATTGACTTGGGATTGAGCCGGTGAGTTCGTTGTTATACAGTTCGAGATACATCAAATTGCTCAGATTGCCTAATTGACTTGGGATTGAGCCGGTGAGTTGGTTGTCATCCAGCCTGAGATACCACAAACCGCTCATATTACCAAATTCTGTTAGGATTGAGCCGGTGAGTTGGTTGGCATTCAGCCTGAGAGACTCCAACTTAGTCAAATTGCCTAATTGACTTGGGATTGAGCCGGTGAGTTGGTTGGAAGACAGAGAGAGTTGCGATACATGTCCACTACTACACGTCACACCCTTCCAACCACAAGGCGTATTAGTCTCAAGCCATCCGCTGTTATCCGCCCAATTAGCACCATCAGTACTATTATAAAGAGCGACAAGCGCCTCACACTCAGTCGATGGTATTTCAGTAACAGCCGCACAGTCAGTAGCAGCCTGCGCGACTGTTACTGACTGCGATATTAAAACGAGTACTATCCATAAGGCATGAAAGCCAAAATGATGTTTATTTAACATGATAATGTCCTTAATCAGAATAAGTGTATAACAGCCTTTACGACTGCTAGATTGGAGCCAGCAGCGGCGGATTGTATTACAATATTTGTGGTAATGCTAAAAAATCTTAAAGTCGAGTACAACGGATTAACAAAATAAACGGATTTCCGCTAAACTTCGTAATGAGATCAACATTTAAAATTCCACCTTGCACAACAATGCCATTAAGTTAAGGACAACTAATTGATTTTTAAATAAAAAAACATGGATTGCTGGACGGGGTTTGCAACCATATCCATATCGTGCCGCAGCTTTATAGTGGCGACAAACCTGACAGGTGTCAAAAACCTGTCAGGTTAATTTTTCCGGTTTATCATAATGACTTGCCAGGTTTTGAATACTTGGCAGGTCTGATTTGGAGTGGTTTATTTTAAATAATATTTTTTAGCATTACCGCAAATCTTGTGATACAATCCGCTGTTGCTGACGAATACGCTGCTTAAATTACCCAATAAACGTCGCAAGCTCCGTTACTTCGTTTCAGTTGGGATTGATCCGGTGAGTTCGCCAGACAAACAGAGAGTCCAAAGCTGAAGTTTATCGGGACTCCAAAATAACTTGAATGTGGAGAATAATATATGATTTTACAGGCAGGCTTTTCCCAATGTTTTTGAAATCGCGCTTATGATTGCCCAAGGTGAAAACCTAAAAGCGATGGATGCAATTCATGTTGCTATTGCCATTCAACATGGGTGTAAGCGTTTTGTTTCAACTGATCCACATTTTAAGAATCTCAAAATAATACCATCGATTTGGATACCGTTAGGAGTCCAAGATTTATCTTGGACTCCCGTTCACCTGCACTAAGCAGTTTGACTCTTAGCCTCCTTCGATTGAAACACCCCCTTGAGCGAAGACACAATTTCCTTGCGTATATCCTTTAAGCGGGGCTTTTCTTCCTTAGTAAACGGCAAGGGACGGCAGATTTGTATGGCATGTAAACCAAGACGGGCGGTGAGTACACCACTGCCCAACCCTTGCGCCGCTTGAGTTGACATAACTGAAAGCATAGAACTACCCATAATTTCTGCGACACCATCAGCAACCACCTCACTGGCACCAGCATAAATCAGATTTTGCAACACACTGCCTATCAAGCTCATTGAACCTAAAAAGCCCGGACGTCCCCCATACAGCGTAGCAACGTCTCGAATCATACGGACATTACGCCATAGCGTCAATATTGCATCTAACAAAGCAATTTGACTGATCATCACCATCAGCGCCGTTTCTTGAGAGCGTTGAGTCACAACGCGATAAGCTTGTCGATCCATATCTTTCATCACATGAGTAGAAAATAAAGCACACACCTCGCGATCATGATGAGAATCATTGACAGTCACATAAAAACGCTCAAGACATCCTTTAATGTCAGAGCGCTGATGATAAAACTCCACCACCTTATTCAGATAAGGCATCGCCCCACCGTAGCCGTCAGACACCATCAAATCTTGCCCCTCTTTCTGGAGCGCGGAGACAGTGCGTAGCGCCTGTATATTTTTATACGCACGCCAAGTCAGAGTTAAGACTGCACCCGTGATAGCGAATGTTAGCCCTAAAAATAACGTGCCAAGAAAGAAACTGCTGGCATATTGTTGTGCAATAAAATGGTAGGCATCTACCACCAACATCAAAACCAACAAAACCCCGAGCGAACCCAACAACCACAACAATGGCGAGCTTGTTCGACGCGATTGTGAACCGATTTGCGCCACTAAATCTGGCTCGTTTGCGGCTGGTCGGTTATTGGTTTCCATCTCGGCATCATCCGGTAGGATCACCGGCGGACTGTAGTCCAAAGTGAGCGATGCCTCTTCCTCGGCAATCGTTTCCACCTTTTCTAGGTCAAAATAATGTGGCATTTTCAAAGTTGTTGTACTCATCAGAATTTACCTCCAAGTCAAAAAAATTTACTGCTCACAAGGCGATAAATCGCCTACACACTTATGCTGGACGGGGTTTGCAACCCCGTCCGTAACGTTAAAACTTATCACCAAGCAAAAATTCAAGAGCGCGATCAAGACGAATATGAGGGAGCCCACTACCATGAATATTAGCCAAACGGGGCGGTTTAAACTCAAGAAAATGAAAACGCCCATCTACCCATTCTTCAGGCATTGGCGCCTCCACAGGTATTTCGCCAGGAAATAAGGCAATAGGTTTATCACCTTCAATGGGCATTCCCTTGATGCAAGAAATTTTTTCACCTTGAAACGTCGTATAAGCCGCTTGAGTGCATTTCACCGCCGCCAGAGCCAAAGTTTCTGTACGCACACCTTCAAAAGTCGCGTTGTTATAAGAAGTCGCCACCATCTGCCGGAGAAAGCTTTCCAGATTAGGCAATTGCTCAGGAGTCACATGATCGGCTTTAGTAGCGGCAAAAAGCATTTTATCAATTTTTAAGCCGCCAAACAGCTTATTGACTAATCCAGATTTGCCATAATGAAAACTTTTTAACACCATATTAATAGCATCACGCATATCAGTAAAGGCCGCATAACTGGTGTTAAAGGTTCTTAGCACGTCGGCAAGCACGATTTGACGGTCAAAGCCGGAAAAATGTTCGTGATAAAATTTTTTTACCACATGTTCTTTGTAGGATTCATAACGTTTATTCATCTCGACAAAGAGGCTATTTTCATTGTCAATGCCTTCATGTGTTTTAAGCAATGGACAAAATTCTAGCAAGGGAGCCCCTTTTAAATCATCCCCCGGCATAGTAAACCGCCCCGGTTGCAAAAGGCTGAGCCCATAATCCTTACATTGATGCAAAAAATCCGTATAAAGGGCAGCGGCTTGGCGCATGGTGGTGTTATCCGCATCACTAGCGGGATCGAGAGAGTCGATAAAGTCTCGCCATTTTTCAGACAAAGACAAACGCGGCTCGCTTTCACAAGCGTGGGCAATTTGTTCTGACCACTGCTCATAAGTTAATTCTAGCAAAGATAAATCCAATAACCACTCTCCCGGATAGTCGATAATATCCACGTATAATGTGCTGACGGGGGCGACATGTTTAAGTAAGGGATTATTGGACAGGTAGCGAATGGCCAATCTAATTTCGCTGATACCGCTAGTCGGTTCAGGCCAAGTGGGCATCTCGCCGCACAACTGTTCAACCGCGATGTCGTAGCGAAATGACGGGACATGCATATCGGGTTGTGGCATAGCCTTTACGCCACGCAACCACCCACTGCTGACTATTTGGAAAAAGGGCAAGTGTGTGCTATTGAGTCCATGCAGCAATTGATGCACCAGCGAGGTGATAAAGACGGTTTTGCCGCTGCGACTTAACCCTGTGACGGCCAATTTGACTTGTTTGTCAAGGGTGCGATTAATTTTATCATTGAGCTGTGTTGATGTTGAAAAACGGGAGATCCATTTCATGTCATATCATATTATCATCGTAATAAATATTTTAGTAGAAGTCCAAGATAAAACTTGGACACCTCTAAAATTATGGTATAGGTTGTATTTGTTGACTAATTATTTATTATTATAAATACTATTTAGTTGTAACTCAATAGTGATTTAAACTGGCGGAGAAAAAGCGATGACATTTTATCACTGGCAAGCTGAAAATTTGGTACTCTTTATGCATGTACAGCCCAGAGCGAGTCGGGCAGGCATTGTTGGCGTACATGGAGATAGGTTGAAAGTGAAAATCACCTCAGCCCCAGTTGATGGACAAGCCAATGCCGATGTGTGCAAATTATTTTCTAAAGTATTTGGTGTTGCCAAGTCGCGGATTATTATACAAAGTGGTCAAACCAGCCGCGACAAATGCTTAATAATCAAGTCACCGAAAAAATTACCTGACTTCATTGCGCCACAGTAAATCCAATGTTATTTCATTATTACTTAATTATATGATGCTGGACTGAGTTTTGCAAGCCAGTTCGTGACGTTTATCCTGATGCCGGACGGGCCTCAGCTTTATCCAAGTTTTCGGACCGTCAAATTTGTGACTGGGTTGTTGCAAAATAAAAGCACCTTCATCCTAAGCAGATTGATGTCCCGTCAAAAATCCGATTTTTTCAAAAAATCGGATTTTTTTTGCTCAAATTTTTACAAAAAGTCAATCAAAAAAAACTTGATCATCGACTATACTAAACGATAAAATCAATACTTGAACATTGGCACTTAACTTTTCAATAAAAGGGGAATTATATGGTGGTAAAACATATATTTAAATTGTTACCTCTCGTATTGTTCGTCAGTGGGTGTAACGGAGTTATCCCTGATAAGGGGGGTAATATTCAAGTTGAAACTGGGAGGGACGTTTCAAGAACAGAGATATCGAGACATGGTGATCCTAACAGCACACAGAAGGCTTTGGTAATTGGCAACAGCACTTACGAGTATTCGCCTCTACGGAACCCAGTCAATGATGCGAGAGCTATGACTACACAGCTCGTTAAGATGGGCTTTGATGTGACTCAGGCCACGGATATTAACGATGATGACATGACTAAAGCGGTCAAAACGTTTGGTGAGCTTTTATCTAAAACCCCCAATGGTAGTGTGGCACTATTCTATTTCTCGGGACATGGTGCTCAGGTGGATGGGCGCAATTTTTTGATTCCTACTAATAACAACGATGTTCATGGAGAAACCGAGTTGAAAAAGGTTGCGCTTGATGCTCAAACCATTCTGGCAATGATGGAGCAAAATAACGCTGGCATGAATTTCATGATCTTAGATGCTTGTCGAAACAACCCCTATCAGGGAAGCGAAAAAAACCTCTCACGCGGGTTGGCACGAGTAGAACCGCCAAGAGGTGCATTGGTTGCTTTTGCCACAGCATCGGGTGAGATAGCTAAAGATGGCGATGGGCTTCATGGCGTCTACACTGAACATTTACTTCAGGCACTTTCAAACGCTCAACATAAGCGCATAGAGGATGTGTTTATGAATGTTCGCAATGCCGTGTCTTCTGAGACGGCAGAAAAACAGAAACCTTGGTATCGAGCCTCATTGACAAAGCCTTTTTGTTTTGGAGGCTGTCGCTAAAATCACCTTGTTGCACTTACTTCAATGCCGTTGAGTTACCTTAACTTAATGGCATTGGATGTGCATTTACTTAGAGTTTAATTGACCATGCTAACACCCAGCTACTACTTTTCCTTATTACGGCCTTTTGTTTACATACTTAGCTTATTTATGGGCCTTGCTGCCACGCCACTCTTTGCAGGATGTCATCTTAAGTCGCTGAAAAAAAATGTTCCAATCGCCTTACTAATAGCCAACAGCCAATATCGTGGTGGAACGCTCAGACAGTCGTTTAATGATGCTGAAGCGATGAAAAAGCTTCTAACAAGTAACGGTTTTCATGTGATATTCAAGACGAATCTTAATGAAAAAGCAATGAATAAGGCGACATATCAGTTTAGTGAGTGTTTAAAAGTCACCCGAGGAGTGGGGCTCTTTTATTTCACCGGATACGGTATGCAACTCAAGGGCAGAAATTATCTTTTGCCCGTTGATGTCGATATTAGGGATAAAGCGGATGTGGAATTCGACACATTTCCCATAAGGAAACTTTTCCGTCGATTAAGCGCGGCTAAAAATCGCTTGAATATTATTATTTTAGATGCAAGCCATAAAAACCCTTACCCGATTTTTGACCGGCGTGGGTTAGCAAGAGAGTCACCCACAGGTAGCGGATTTGTTATAGCTTTTTCTACCCAGAAAGATAAGAACACAATGGCGCAAGGTACGAATAATAGCTTATATATGATGGAGTTAATTAAAATCTTAGAAAAAGCCATACAAACCTCTATACGGATAGAAGATGTTTTCATGCAGGTGGGAAATGCGGTG
>JBDLJY010000311.1:0-7665 GCA_039714115.1 Pseudomonadota bacterium
CTGATTAATGGTATGTTGAATAAGGCAACTTTGCTAGATTTAATTCGACATTTTATTGTATTTGAAAAATCGAAAACTCAGGATGCCAAAACTGGTATTACCAACATTAAAACTATTAAAAAAATCGCGGCTTATCATCAATATTACGCAGTAAACAAAGCAGTAGAATCGACACTACGAGCAACTGCTATAAACGCTGATCTTGTCATCAAAGATGATCCTATTAATTATGGTTTACCAACGGTTAAAAACCAACCTAAAGGTGATCGCAAAGGCGGAGTTATTTGGCACACCCAAGGCAGCGGTAAATCTTTGTCGATGGTATTTTATGCGGGGAAAATTATCCAGCTACTCGCTAATCCGACGATTTTGGTCATTACAGATCGCAATGATTTGGACGATCAATTATTTGATACCTTTGCCGCCAGTAAACAATTACTCAGGCAAGAGCCGATTCAAGCTGATGATCGCCAACATCTCAAAAAATTGCTCAAAGTCGCATCGGGTGGCGTGGTATTTACCACTATTCAGAAATTCCAGCCCGATAAAGGCAATGTCTATGAAACTCTCTCCGAACGCCAAAATATCGTAGTCATTGCCGATGAAGCCCATCGTACTCAATACGGTTTTCAAGCAAAAACCATTGATGATAAAGATGCACAGCGTAACGTTATCGGTAAAAAAGTCGTTTATGGATTTGCCAAATACATGCGTGATGCCCTACCCAATGCCACTTATCTAGGCTTTACCGGCACACCGATTGAAAATACGGATATTAACACGCCAGCAGTATTTGGTTCTTATGTTGATATATATGATATATCTCAGGCAGTGGAAGATGGAGCAACCGTTAGTATTTATTACGAAAGCCGTTTAGCAAAAATAAATCTCAGTGAGCAAGGCAAAAAGTTAGTTAAAGAATTGGATGACGATTTAGCCAAAGAAGATTTATCAGATACCCAAAAAGCCAAGGTAAAATGGACGCAATTAGAGGCATTGATTGGTAGCGATGCCCGCCTAAAAAATATCGCTCAAGATATTGTCACTCATTTTGAACAGCGTCAAACCGTATTTGAAGGTAAAGCAATGATTGTTGCCATGTCGCGCCAGATTGCCGTTAATTTATATCATGAAATGATAAAATTAAAACCAGAATGGCACAGTGACAAGCCAGACAAAGGCGTTCTCAAAGTGGTGATGACGACTGCATCTAGCGATGGCCCTGAAATGGTGAAACACCATACCACTAAAGCGCAAAGGCGAGCCTTGGCGGAACGGCTGAAAAACCCTGATGATGAACTAAAATTAGTGATTGTGCGCGATATGTGGCTAACTGGTTTTGATGCGCCTTGTTTGCACACGCTGTATATTGACAAACCCATGCAAGGACATAATTTAATGCAAGCGATTGCACGGGTGAATCGGATATATAAGGATAAGCCGGGCGGACTGATTGTCGATTATTTGGGCATTGCTGCTGATCTGAAAAAAGCTTTGTCATTTTACACCGATAGCGGCGGTAAAGGTGATCCGACTATTGCACAAGAACAGGCGGTTGCTGTGATGTTGGAAAAATTGGAAGTGGTAAGCCAGCTTTTTCACGGTTTCGCTTATGAAAATTACTTTCAGGCAGATACTGCACAAAAATTATCCTTGATTTTAGCCGCTGAAGATTTTATTTTGGGCGTGGAAAACGGCAAAAAACGTTTACTAGATGAAGTCGCCGCACTATCCAAAGCCTTTGTCATTGCCATTCCCCATCAACAGGCGATGGATGTTAAAGATGAGGTGGCGTTTTTTCAGGCGGTAAAGTCTCGACTGGTCAAAATCAGCAGTACTGGATCAGGTAAAAGCGATGATGAAATTGAAACGGCAATTAAACAAGTCATTGATGCCGCACTTGTTTCTAATAAAGTCGTTGACATATTTGATGCTGCCGGCATAAAAAAACCTGAGATTTCTATATTGTCAGAGGAATTTTTGCTGGAAATTCAGGGCATGGAACATAAAAATCTGGCTATAGCCGTTTTAAAAAAACTGCTGAAAGATGAAATTAAAGCCCGTGCAAAAAAGAACTTGATTCAAAGTCAATCATTAATGGAAATGTTGGAAAACGCGATCAATAAATATCAGAACAAAATCATTACAGCCGCAGAAGTGATTGATGAACTGATTAAATTGAGTAAGGAAATTCAGCAACTGGACAAGCAACCCTCTGAGATGGGTTTATCGGAGTTTGAATATGCTTTTTATACCGCCGTTGCCAGCAATAACAGTGCTAAAGAGTTAATGTCAAAAGACAAGCTGCGGGAGTTGGCGGTTGAATTGACAAACCAAGTCAAACAAAATGCGTTGATTGACTGGACAATTAAGGAAAGTGTCAAAGCTAAATTAAAGGTTATCGTGAAAAGAACTCTGCGAAAATTTGGCTATCCGCCCGATATGCAAAAGCTGGCAACAGAAACAGTGTTGAAACAAGCAGAATTGATTGCTAGAGAAATAACAACTTAAAAAAAATGCAACCAGAACAACAACTACCATTACGTGACATACACTTACCAGAGCCCATAAGTTTATTGTGGCCACTTGCCCCCGGCTGGTGGTTACTACTCGCATTATTGCTTTTCTTGATATTAGTGTCAATCTGGCTACTAAGATTAAGAAAGCGCAATGCAGCTAAACGAATTGCACTACGCAAACTGAAAAAATTGGAAAAAGCTGATGAGCCAAAAAAACTGGTTCAAGAAATTTCCACCCTATTACGACGATTTTATATCACAAAATATCCACGGAAAGAGGTGGCGAGTTTAACCGGTCAAGCTTGGCTCGCATTTCTGGATAATCAACTAGGTAAACAATCATTTACAGCCGGAGAAGGCCGCTGTTTGATTGACGCGCCTTATCGCGCCGATGTAGCAATTGATGCTAAAGCTTTATTGAAGCTTTGTCGAATATTAATTAAAAAAGGCAACCATAAATGATTCATTTTGAATGGCCTTGGTTATTTTTAACCTTACCACTACCCCTAATAGTCAGATACCTATTACCAGCAACGAGCAGCGTTGAAAATGCCGCCTTGCGTGTACCTTTCATTGAAGATTTTCAATCGCTTAACCAAAAAGTACAGCACAAAACCATAAAACGATGGCCTTTATGGTTAGCAACGCTCGCTTGGATATTGCTGGTTATCGCAGCTACCCGTCCCCAATGGTGGGATGAACCGATTGAATTGCCCATCAATGGCCGAGACTTAATGATGGCTGTTGACTTATCAGGCAGTATGCGATATAAAGATTTTCGCATTCAAGACAGAACCGTTGACCGTCTCACCGCCACAAAATGGGTAGCAGGTCAATTTCTTGAACGCCGTGTCGGAGACAGATTGGGACTGATACTCTTTGGAGAACAAGCTTATTTACAAGTTCCCCTCACTTTTGACCGTCAAACCGTGAGTGTACTCCTAAATGAATCCGCCATTGGCTTAGCCGGACAACAAACCGCGATTGGAGATGCCATTGGATTAGCCGTCAAACGCTTCTTACACAAAAATAAAAAAAATCAAGAAAATTGGATCTTGATATTACTCACTGATGGCGCAAATACTGCCGGCAATATTGAACCCTTAAAAGCAGCAGAATTAGCCGCTCAAGAAGGCTTAAAAATTTACACTATCGGCATCGGTGCAGATGAAATGGTGCTCCGTGACTTTTTCGGGACGCGACATATTAATCCATCAGTCGAATTAGATGAAAAAACCCTCAAGCAAATTGCCGACAAAACCGGAGGGCGTTACTTCCGCGCCCGCGACACCGCAGAATTAGAAAAAATTTATGCCTTATTGGATCAACTCGAACCCATTCAAAAGGATAATCTCTTTTTTCGGCCAACCAAAGCATTATATTATTGGCCACTGAGCATGGCTCTCTTGCTTAGTGCAATAATCATTATTTTTTCTATATTTGGACTTACGCACTCTGATTAATTCGACGCGGAGCGTCGAGGCAGGCATTCCTTTGCGGAGCAACGGAACGAGAAATAAGTAACGAAACCGAATAAATTGGAGACAATGATGTATTCAAATGAACAGGCTTTAGTCGATACTCATCAACGCGGTGTTTTTTTGGAGATGGCAATTTACCAGAAAATGCTCGACACACTAACTAGAAGCATTGAAATCTCTTGATGCTTATAAAACAATTCAAGCTGAAAAAATTGACGCACAAGCGACTTTAACTGAACTTTTGGATCAAGTTGCCAGTGAAAAAGAACGTATGACTTTAACATACAAAAAAAATGGATTTTTGGCGGTGGTGCCGATAGAAGATGTTGATATGATTGAACAACTTGAAGACTGCATTGATAACGCCGATGCGGATGATGCGCTTAAAGAAGAGGGGTCAATTCCTTGGGGACAAGTCAAAAAAGAATTGGAGTTATAAACAATGGCTTATTTTATCGTTCCCACGCTCTGCGTGGGAATGCCTGCTGCGACGCTCCGCGTCGCCTGTGAGAATAATAAAAATGGAAAAACGCCCTAACTTTTACATAATCCTAGAACTAGATCCATCTATAACAGACTGGTCAACCATTGAAGCGACCATTAAGAATAAACACCGCTCTTGGGCCATGCAAAAAAACCAAGGCTCCCCGGCTGCCCGTAGAAAGGCAGAGCGGTACATGAAATTCCTACCAGAAATGAACGCCTTGCTCAAGGAACCTGAAAGCCGTCAAAAAGAGGCAAAGTCCGCCGCTCAAGAGCATAAAAAAGAAAAGCAAGCGCAGCTTGAAAAACTTGACCAACTGATTGATATGCTCCATACAGCCACCGTTTCGTCAAAGGATGTGAAACTACTGATCAATAAGAGCGGGAAAGTTTTTTCAGAAAAGGAGATTGAGGATCGCCTGAAGCAGCGAGGGATCAGCTTGGATACTGTCAAACACAAAAAAACAGCGCGTCCTAAATTGGAGACTGCCGTTGCCAAAGGTATTCGTGGCGAATTGGATACCTTGAAATTGAGCAGCCTCTATAATTTTCTGAATCTTGAGCATTCTCCCAAGCTCAGTGCCCGCTCCTCTCACAAGAGCCTCTATGAGCGTGCGGATGCCATCTATAAGGAATTGAGCCGGGTTGGGAAAACCGATGCCGACACAACCTTAAAAATGAATTTAGCTGGGCGTGCTAAATCCGTCTTCACTAACAACACAGAAAAAGAGCGTTACGATAACACGCTGGCAACGGAAGTCCTTGTTGAACTTGACAATCCATTGGAAATAGCCGGGCGTGACAAAATCATCGACAAGGTAGGGCTTGAATCCCTGCTTAAGGCGGCAAAAAAACTCGGTGTTGCTGAAACAATCGCCAGAGAATATATTGAAGACTATGCAGCAAAAAGAAAGTGGGGAGTACATAAAGAGACAAAAACCGCAACTCTCAAACTGCTGACGTGTGGCTATTGCAATACCTTGGCGGCATCACAAGGAGATAAACGCTGTAGAAACTGTGGAGAAGAACTGGTACAACCCTGTCCGAAATGCGGAGCACCAACGCCAACTGAGGATGCCGCTTGTACTCGTTGCGGTTGCCATACTGGAGATGCCCCACTTGTCAAAGCCCTGCTGAAAGAGGGAAAACGCTTGATGGCTGAAGGCGATCTTGATCAAGCGAATTCCCATTTTAATCGTGTACTCCATTATTGGGCGGATTGGCAACCTGCGCTTGATGAAAAAAAGCGGCTAGAATCGAAAAAGCGAGAGCGCACTCAGGCACTGGATAAGATCAAAGCCCTCGTTAAGGCGCGAAAACTCGAAGCCGGCAAATCGCAACTGGAACGATTTAATGATGAACAGGCGGGTACTGATGCTATCAAAAAACTGATCGACGATGGCTTACGTCGCGCCAAACAGGCTTATGAGGTGGCCGAAAAACTACGCTTATCCGGCAAAACAGAAGAGGCTTTTGACAAATACGAAGAGTCTCTCTCTCACAGTGTCGATTTTTCACCTGCCCTATCCGCAATGGCCAGCAGTCCGCCGCCTCCGCCACAAACTCTCACCGCAGAATGGCGTGGCGAATCGCTCCGGTTATCTTGGCCCAAGGCGCGTGGCAAAATCAGTTACCGTATCGTTCGGAAACAAGGCGGATTACCAGCCAACGATAGAGATGGCGATATAATCGCCGAGACATCTATTACCAAGGCAGATGATATCAAGATTAAACCGGGAATCGCCTACTACTATGGTATTTTTTCCGTCCGTGCCGGCGTCGCATCCCCCAGTTTCGCATCAACCGGACCTCACCTTAAAACGGCTGAAGTTGAAGAAATCGACTACGAAGTCAGTAATGGTCAAGTCACCTTAAAATGGCGAGCACCTGAAGGGTGTATAGCAGTCGAAGTTTGGCGTAAGGACAAAATCGCGCCTTCGCGTCGTGGTGACGGAAAACAGATCGCCTCCGCCACGGCGAGCCATCTACTGGATGCCGATTTACAAAACGGACGGTGCTACGGATATTTGATAATTGCAAAATATCGCCACCCCGAAGAGGTCTTATATTCTAAAGGTGTCAGCATTCTCGCCACGCCGGTAGCACCACCCGAACCGGTGAAAGATTTGAGCGCAAATCGTCACGAGCGTACCGTGCTCTTGACTTGGACACCCGGTAAGGCACAAGTCCAAATTCGCCAAGCACAATCTATACCCGACATGACACCTGGACAAATAGTGTCCCTAAAAACGGCAGAACGTTTTGGCGTACCGATTCAAGTCACATCTCCGGGGCGGGCGCAGACAACCCTGAAAACGCAAGGGCGCATGTTTTTCGTACCCGTGAGCATTGTTTCAGAAACGGCAGTACTAGGCAATCCTGTCACCGTAACGACAATTGACGAAATCTCTCAGCTCGTGTCCCAGCGCAATGGTCGCAATATTATTTTAACATGGCAATGGCCATCCGGCTCATCAGAAGTGCTGGTTGCCTATCATCACGACCATTTTCCGAGTTCAGGAGCAGAAAATGGCGCGGCAAAGGCACGGGTAACGCGCTCAGAATACGAGCGCAATCATTATTGGGAATTACGCTCAGCAGCGCAGCAAAAACACTATTTTACCGTATTTGTCAGAGATCCCACTGCTAACATCTACTCCAGTGGCGTGAAACTGTTAGAATCCATGGGACAGGAAAACATTGTCCGCTACCAAGTGGTGAGCAAGAAAAAGCTATTTAGCAAAACGCCGCATACAGCGTGGGTAGAATTTATGAGTGAAGAAGGTGCGCCGCTGGCAGGGTTGCAAGTTGTGCGTAAAGCCAAATATCCACCCGTTTCAAAGAATGATGGCGTTATTGTTGCCGAAGTAGAGCGGATAACTTTTACGGATAAACAGTCACGAATTGAGATACCAAAGCAATATCTCAAAGAGGGAGGATACTTAAAGGTGTTTTTCAAAGACGATGCTTTTGCTAAGGAAGTGCGATTGCTGCCTGCGGCGAAAGATAAACTTAAAATATGATATCCAAGTATGAATTTATGAGAAAATCACACGTATCGCTGTGACATGTCACGAAATTTTAAATCTGTGATATTGTGCCTTGGAGTCCAAAGCTTTAGCTTTGGACTGGCTGCGGGCTCGTCCAAAGCTAAAGCTTTTTCTCGTTCCCACGCTCTGCGT
>JBDLJY010000312.1:0-7659 GCA_039714115.1 Pseudomonadota bacterium
ATTAGCTTGATTATTCTCAGATTGAAATCCTGATAATCCTTTAAATCCTCAGAATCAAGGTTCAGACGATGTTGTAATACTCAAGCCCCGTATTTATTGCCTTGCGTCACTTTGCCCTCCGTTTTCAAATAGCCCTCAAACCCATACATGTAGGGTGGATTAAGCTGAGCGTATCCACCTGATTAATATATAAGCCCTCAAGCCTCGTTGTTAAAATGCGAAAGCCCCGTATTTATTGACTTGCGCCATTTTGCCCTCGATTTAAAAATAGCCCTCAAAATACTCAAGCCCCGTATTTATTGCCTTGCGTCACTTTGCCCTCCGTTTTCAAATAGCCCTCAAAACGTTCAAGCGATTAACCATAAATACCGGAGCGATTAATAATGCAGCGGAGCAAGATTGCAACATTCCTTTGCCCCGCGTGGGAACGAGAACAAATCAGCGAGAATGCCATCTTTTAATAAGGTACTTAGAGCTGTGTTTATTATAGTATTTCAAAATAACCCTAAAAACGCTTAAGCCCCGTATTTATTGCCTTGCGTCACTTTGCCCTCGATTTTCAACGTGCGAAACGGAATAACGGAGCGGCGCTCCGTTACTTCCAGATAACAAATACGCCTTTTGTGTGGAGCTTAAGGAGCGGATTTCCCGAAACAGATAATTAAAAAAACCTTGAATCACAGATTTGACGGATGACACGGATTAAAAAAAGCACAGCTTGAATCACGGTTATAGCAAATAAATTTTTAATTGGTTTTTAATCCGTGCAATCTGCGTAATCCGTCAAATCAGCGATTCAAGGTTTTTTTATCGTTCACACGCTTGCGCCCAGACGGGTATCCACGCCGGCGCGTGGGAACCAGAAAATTATCTGTTATTTCCGTTAATCCAAGATTTGGATATTCGACGAGTGACAATAAGCCGTGGGTAATAAATCATCTAAAGACGGACTCATTTGTTTTCTATAATTGACATAATGTCCAATTAATTCTTCAATTGCCCAAACATCTAATGGTTCTCGCAAAGATTTATACGTTAATAAATTGTGTTGAGCTAGATTTTCCAAGCCATCATTTTCATGAGCACTCTCTCCAAAAGCGGCGTATGTCCACAGCTATCATCGCCAAACACTTGCCCAAACTCAGGGGCATAACTTGCAAAGCACTCCATGGCACCGTTGAATTTAACAAGCGTAGGATCAATGCCATCAAAGGAGTCGAGTGTATTTTGAAGTCCAAGATTTATCGACTCCAAAAACGTGCCTTTGGAAATGAAATCTTGTTGCTATCAAGTTACCCGTAAGATATCAATGTATTAGTTGTTTTAAAACATAACTACAAGGATAATTTATAATAAAGGATTAGAGCATAATTGTGCTGAGTTCATATCCTTTCTTATAAACTATCCGTGTAGTAACATAGCCCACACCCCAATCCCCCTTATTCCGTCAATCCCTGTACTATCTGTCGGATTTCTACAAATCATCACCCGTTAGTAGTAGGCGATTTATCGCCTACAAGCCGCTCAATTTCCGCCTCTCTATTCTTAAACCAATCCACTGACCAAATCTGAGAAATTTTCCACCCCTTGTGTTCCAGAATTTCTTAAAAATAACATCGCGTTCATCTCCTTGGACATTTTCCAAGTTCTTGATAAAAAATGGTTCTGCACTAATCGTATTTCTCTGCGCTTCTAGCCAACTGTCTAATAGCTCTGCAATCAATTCTTGCTGTTTACTATTAAACGTTGCCACGCCCAAACTTAAATGAGGCGTATTTTTAAAATGCGCTTTTACTGCCGCTGCAACAGCCTCTTTTTGGTTGCGCCCCTTAAAGTAAGTCGCATTTTCCACATAATTGAGATGCACCCCATACGCCTGAGTTTGCGGAGCAGGAAATACTATTAACTCATTAGGTAAGTGCTCAGGCAAATATCCAAAATCGACTCTTGCCCATCAAACACCGTTTCTTCATCTTTGTCGGCATCGCGCAATCGCACCCAAAGCATCTTCAGGGCGCACTTGTGAGGCTTCATCCATGATCAATAAGTCAAATTCAATTTGCCCTGGAGCCAAATATTGTCTCCACGCGCCCGCTGCCCCGCCAACTGGCGATGCTGTTCAGAAAATTGATATTGCTTTTACCAAATAATTCTTTAATAAACTGATCTCTTGCCGGAGCAGGTTTGCAACCTGCTCCGTAACGTTTCAGCATATTCCAAATACAATGTAGTGGTTCCGCCTCCCCATTCTTAAACACGAAATAGCATTAACGCAGCCAATGCCATTAGCTTAAAAACCGCCATGCCGCGGGCAACTCGAAAATGACTTGATGCGTAATAAAGCCTATGACGGTATTTAAAAATTTATTCGATACTGCTACAGAGCCCGACGATTATACCCAAATAAAACAGGAGTGCGAAACTCTTACGGCGTTCTGTTACGAAACGTGAAAATTGGGCAGATAACTACAGGATGGAATGTAACAAATAACCCTTATAATTGGTACGGAGTGACTTGTCGGGAAAAACATGTAACAGGATTATCTTTGGGAAACAACAACCTCAAAGTGCTCCGCACCTGAGCCCTCAAAACGCTCAGTGCTTCGTTATTGGCTTGCGTCATTTTGCCCTCGAAAGTTTTAGACGTGCGAAACGGAGTAACGGAGCGGAGAGCAATAACTCAAATGATCTCCGTGGCGCTCAGTTACTTCGTTTCAGATGATCTCGCTCCGCTCGTTACTTCCAGAGAACAAATACGCCTTTTCGTTGTTTCACTAATAATTTATTGATAAGACCATAAACCAATTTTTTTTATAAATAAGATGTCCAAGATAAACCCTCAATTTGTTTGTTTTTTTAATGTTGCTAATATACCTATAAATAATTAATATAAAGCCTAATTCTCCCTACAACGGAGCAATGGAAAAAACTAATAAATCGTTTTAATTCATTTTATTACTCTAATCTGTTGTACCGCAATAACCCTACAAATAAGCTATTTTAATTGCCCAAAGATGAACAGCGCGGTTGCATTTCGGGAGCTATACTCATAGAATGCCCCTCGCAACATTTAAGTTTGGCTTTGGAAATAATCAAATTATGTTATGCGCTTTTATATATGCTTGACTGATTTGATTGATTACGATATCATTAAAACGCTTTCATTGATTAAAAATCAATAGCCCAAGAACCAAGGTAAGATTTTTGTACAACCAATTTGGCCTAATGAACTAATATTTATTTAGTAAAAACAAAGCATTAAGTACAATAATCTTTATAGCATGGCGTGAAATGTCTATGACCTATCTCACCTTGCGTGGTGATTGGCTAGAAAGCAATGGCTGGTCCTCATTTATGAGGGATTTACAATACCACAGAGAAGAGGAAAATTAACCAATCTCATGTTAAAACTGAAACACATTGTTTTGCTGTTAAGCTTATTTTTACTGATGTGGAGTGGCTTGGCATCGTCCCAAGATCAAGATTTTGACGAAATGCCCTTCTGGCCCCTTTGCGGTCACATTTCACTTCTGGATCCTCCACCCCCTGGCTGGTCGCTGGAGAATGATTGTCCCGACTCTCAATTTGGTCAAAATGATCTATCCCTGTCCTCTACATTTGGGCCCCGTAGAAAGGGGGGATCGGGGGGGGCGTTATGACTTCCATCGCGGGATCGATATTCCCCTTAATAGTATGAATGGTTATAGCGATCAAAACAAGGACAACGTGCCTGTGTTTGCTATTACTAAAGGCTGGGTTAATAAAATTGAAACCAAGACACACACAGTCACGGACGCTCAAAACAATACATATACATTTGAGGATACCTTCATCAATCTCCGTCATCCACGTCCTGGTTTAGAGGTATGCGATAGTCCTCCCCCCTTACCTAGGAACGGGCGTATATGTTGTTGGGATTATGAATGTTGCAAGGATGGGGGTGGATGTTATTATAGCGGTTACATACACATGGACCCTGATGGTATTTCATTGACTAGCATACAGATTAATAAAAAAGAATTTGTGGAAAAAGGCGAATTCTTCGGCTATGTGAATCCGAATTACCGGAATACAAATGGCAAGCTTTTTCCTCACCTCCACTTTGAAATTCGCAACTCCCCAGAGTTCGACAATTTGAGTGCCTGGCAACGCGATGCCATTCATCCACTTAATGTTTTACCCTACACCGGTAGCGACTCGCATGATGTTGGGATAGAGGTAAAAAAAGCAGAAAAGAAAAACCCCAAGGTGATAGTATCTGTTGTAACGTCCCGGGTTGATATGGTGAGCATTGAGCTGGATATATATGATGAAGACGGAGGACGTTATAGACTTGTTGAACAGCCTGGCAATGAGCGCGATCGCTACGGTTATAATGTCAAACCAAGTTGGTTCGATATGGAAAAATGGAATTTCCAGTACACTCACAAAGATAGCACAGACATTCCATGGGATTATTTTGAGAATGGGGGCAGATATCAGTGCCCATATCGTAAGAAGCATAAAGATGGAGGATATGAGAATGAGAAAAATATCAATGTGCATCTTGAGAATGTAGATAGTGATGATAAGCAAGTCAGAGACTTCAATGGTGTCAAGATTGACCCAGGAAGCTTCAGTAGTAGCAATCAAACATATTCCATGACTGCCACGTTTAAAAAACTGAATGGTCCAGCTGACTGTGTTGAGGCATACGTTTTTTTTGTAAGAGGCGATACTGAAATAGTAAGATGGGAAAGAGAACAGGGAATATGCGATGGACTCTTCCCTGATCCTGAGCCTGCTGATTAATAGCGGCAGCTTTCTACGGGATGGTTTTTGAGTGGGAAGCGATAACGAGTACCTATACCTAATGCCTACGTGCCTTTTGATATTTAAGCTCACGTAGTTTAGATCAAAGGAGTTCAAGATAAATCTTGGACTCCTATTTTTTTGCGTTGGAGTGCAAACTATACTGCTCTTGTTTTGCTCCTACATCCCTATCCCAATCTTTTTTTTCGTAAATCAACAACTTAACCTTCCTCGCTAAACCCATCATATCCTCAAAACCTTTGCTTGTTAACCGTTTATCGGACAAAAATAACCGTTTATCGCATATCCGATATGCCGCTGCGATTTTTGATTTACACTTCGTTGCTATAAAACAATCCATAACTAAGCGAGGGTTCAGATGTCAAATAAATTAATTTTATTTATAAGCCTATTTACGTCCATAGTCGTTGCATCGCCAAACGACAGAACAGAATACATGCTAAATGAGCTAAATACTGATCGGCTAACAAGCAATTACTTTGATGGATGTGAGGAGGACTCTCCTTTCTTAAATACTAACGAACTAACAGGTAACAATACCAGCTACAACTGCACAAGAGTTGTTGACGTTCCTTATAAGGAATGTGAAGCTCTTGCCGCTTTTTATTATAGTACTCACGGTGGAAGTTGGTGCAATAATGATGGGTGGCTTGATACAAATAGGGCTTGTCATTGGCATGGAGTCGAATGCAGTGGTGGGCATGTATCGGGACTCAGCCTAAGGCGTGAGGGACTTGCCGGCGAAATCCCAACTGAACTAAGTAATTTGACCCATTTGGAAATACTCGATCTGGTAACTAACCTGCTTATAGGCGAAATCCCAAGTGAATTGGGTAATTTGAGCGATTTGAGGGAGCTTTACCTATATGAGAACAAGCTCAGCGGCGAAATCCCAAATGAATTGGGTAATTTGACCAAATTAGAGAAACTTAGTCTGTCTGTAAACCAACTCACCGGCGAAATCCCAAGTGAATTGAGTAATTTGAGCAATTTGGATGGGCTTGGTCTGTCTAATAACCAACTCACCGGCTCAATCCCAAGCGAATTGGGTAACTTGACAAATTTGAAGGGGCTTTACCTGTTTAATAACCAACTCACCGGCTCAATCCCAAATGAATTCGGTAACTTGACCAATTTGGAATGGCTCTTTCTGTATAACAACCAACTCACCGGCTCAATCCCAAGTGAATTCGGTAACTTGACCAATTTGGAATGGCTCTCTCTGTATAACAACCAACTCACCGGCTCAATCCCAAGTGAATTCGGTAACTTGACCAATTTGGGACGGCTCTATCTGGACGAAAACCAACTCACTGGCTCAATCCCAAGCGAATTAAGTAATTTAACCAATTTGGAGGCTCTCGATCTGAATTACAACAGACTCACTGGCTCAATCCCAAGCGAATTAAGTAATTTAACCAGATTGGAATCTCTCAATCTGAATTACAACCAACTCGCCGGCTCAATCCCAACTGAATTTGGTAATTTTACTGATAGCTTGTCTTTGTTGGATCTGAGTCAAAACCTACTCACCGGCTCAATTCCAAGTGAATTAGGTAATTTAAGCAATTTAGAAGAACTGTATCTGAATAGCAACGAACTTACTGGCTCAATCCCAAGTGAATTGAGCAATATGAGCAAATTAGAAAAGCTTCTTCTAAATAGCAATGAACTTTGCGGAGAAATCCCAGCTGATTTTAAAAATCTACCTAGAATAAAATTAAAACTGGATGACAATCATTTGACGGCTTCTGATCCAGAACTGATTGAATGGCTTTATCGGCACAACAAAGTTTGGGATGCTACACAAACTCCTTGCCCTTATGAATATAAACTACAATTCTTTTTGGCTTCCTACTATATAACAGAAAATGGTGGGCAAGCAATCATCACCGTTACCCGTACAGGTGATAGTGATGGCGCAGTATCAGTAGAATACGCTACCAGCGATGACGCTGCCACAAATCATGACGACTATACTCAATCCAGCGGCACATTAAGCTGGAGCGATGGCGATGATGCTGATAAGAGTTTTACAGTAAACATCATTGATGATAGCGAACCAGAAAATGATGAAATATTCATCGTCAGCTTAGCTAATCCCACTGGCGGCATCGAATTAGGTGATCCAGATACGGCAATCGTAACTATTATGGATAATGACTCAGCTTTTAGCTGCGAAAAAGTCACTACCATTCCCAAAAAGGAGTGCCAAACCCTTATTGCTCTCTATAACAGTACAGATGGTGAAAATTGGACGGACAATACCGGATGGAAAGCGACAGATAACCCTTGTGATTGGTACGGAGTCAGTTGTCAGGATGGACGGGTGAGGGGATTAGCGTTGGGGAATAACAACCTCAAAGGTTCAATCTCGAAAAAGCTCTATAAATTGAAAAAGTTGACAGAATTGGATTTGAACGACAATTGCTTGGATACAAAGGTTTCTAAAAAACTTGGAAAATGGCTTGATGAGCTTAATCCGGGTTGGGATGAGACTCAAACGGACTGTCTAAATCAGATTTTTTAAAAATCGGAACAAATTAAGCGAGGATTTATATGTTAAAGAAACTGATTTTATTTATAAGCCTATTTGGCTTAATGTCTGTAGCTATTGCAAGTGACTGCACAACAGTTACTGACATTCCTGAAAAAGAATGCAAAGCACTTGTCGCTTTTTATAATAGTACTGGTGGTGAAAATTGGAGATATAAGTGGAGGGGGCTTGAGACGGATAATGTTTGTGATTGGTATGGGGTAACATGCAGCGGTAAGCATGTATCGGCTCTCTATCTGTTTAATAACCAACTCACTGGCTCAATCCCAAGTGAATTGGGTAATTTGAGC
>JBDLJY010000313.1:0-7616 GCA_039714115.1 Pseudomonadota bacterium
GTAACTGGGAAACGCACTACGGCATTTTTGAAGGTTGTGGTACAAGCACACCCTTTGATGATAATCTGGATATGAAAGACGCTTCGTGCGGTTGTTGTTAAATCATCTGTGCATCAACAACAGGTTGAAACGGTTAAAGAAGTAGTACGTCATCTGTCTATTCAAGAATGCGGTGACATTTTAAATATTGGTTATAGAGTTGACTGATAGGGGTTTATTTTATACTCACATCTGCCATATTGTACTCACAATGAGTACATATAAACCACAAATATTTTATAGGTTAATAGATTGTTCGGTAAAAACACTTCAGAATTATGCTTGTATTAAGTCACAAGATACAGATAAAAAAACCAACTTTTAAACAAGAACAGTATTTTAGACAAGCTTGCGGAACCTCTCGTTTTGCCTATAACTGGGGTTTAGTTGAATGGAAAAAACAACATGAGGCAGGTAAAAAACCAACCGCAAGAACTGTAAGGACGGCTTTTAATGCCATAAAACCGGTTGACTTTCCTTGGGTATTCAACGTCACTAAATGTGCTGCGGAAACGAAGTAACGGAGCGGAGCGACGATCACAAGCGTTTATTGATTTAGGTACGGCTTTTAAGCGTTTTTTTAGGCATATTGGTGGATACCCACATTTTAAAAAGAAAGGTACGCATGACTCATTCTACCTTTCTAATGATCAATTTATTTATTTCAAATTTCGGGAACTCAAGTAAGAATTCCTAAGTTAGGTTGGGTCAAATTAACGGAATCGCTCAGATTTTATGGAAAAATTATTTCAACAACCGTTTCCCGTGCGGCAGATAAATGGTTTATAAGTATTAGCGTTCAAATGGAAACAACACCCATTAAAAAGAGCGAGAACCAAGCTTTAGTTGTTGGTGTTGATTTGGGCGTTAAAAAATTAGCCACTCTGTCAAATGGTGAAACAGTGGAAGGTACCAAGCCTTTAAAAAAGTTGAGTCGTCGATTGGCTAGAATGCAACGACATTTGGCTCACTGTACCAAAGGCTCAAAGCGATATATTCGGCAAAAGATGAAAATAGCACGGCTTTATTATCGTATCCATTGTATTCGTCAAGATGGTTTGCATAAATTAACCCATCGCCTTTGTCAAAGCTTCAGGGTAATTTGCCTTGAGGACTTGAATGTCAAAGGAATGTTGAAGACTCACAAACTGGCAAAGGCAATAAGTGATATGGGTTTTTATGAATTCAAACGGCAAGTTGGATACAAAGCGACTCTTTTCAGAAACTTTATTGTCGAAGTTGATAAATGGTTTCCTTCTTCCAAAAAATGTTCCAATTGCGATCACAAAAAAGAAGAATTAAAACTTTCTGAACGCACCTATCATTGTGATGAATGTGGTTTTTCCATTGATCGTGATTTGAACGCGGCTATAAACATTGAGCGAGAAGGTCTTCGCGTTCTCGCATCTTAACGAGTTGATTTAAGTACTGGGGGCTAACCAGGAACTTATACGCACGGGGACAAGACGGATTAGTTACCATCCGCATGGATGGCGGCAACCAGCTTGGATGAATCGTGAATTAAGCCGTGAGCACTTTTGATCACAAATTAGATAGCAGGTTTCCTAGAATTACTTTGGAGTAAAGGTATTCCAATTGATGGTTTGAATGAAGAAGAATTAGCACTTCAAATGTCCCAGTTGCGAAAACTCGTTGAGGTACAACAATGATTGTTGTCTCAAATACCAGTCCGCTGATTGCTTTGTCAAAAATTAATCAGTTTGTCATTTTCCTTGTTCAGCATTAGTTGTACTCACATTTATTTAACCACAAATTGTAGGAGAACAAAAAATTTAATCGGTTTAGTGGACGATATTCGCATTTACAATCGCGCCCTCACACGAAATCCAGCAACTTTACAACCTAACCCCAAACTGTGCCGATGCTAACATTACACCAACCAATCTTTATCTGGGTGCCCCAGGACATCTGATAAATAGGAGGATGAAAATGAATACACAACTTGTCACAGATATATCTATCAAAGAAAAGATTATCCAAATACTTGATAGTCTTAATAAAAAAAAACTTCAACAGCTTTTATAATATCTTTCATTTTTGAAATTTAGCGCTCGCTTGAACATAATGCAGTCTTCCGATGAAACGAAACTTGCTGCACTTTATGCAGAATTTGCAGAAGAAGATCGCAAACTTGCAGAAGTTGGAATGGATGAATATACTGCCGGATTACTCAAGGAGGATAACAAATGACAGTCAAACGTGGAGATATTTGGTTAGCGGACTTAAATCCCATTCGTGGAGCAGAACAAGCATGCACACGACCAGTACTTATTTTTCAAAACGATAGCATTGGTCAATTTACCACAACAGCACTTGCGATTCCACTGACGACAAACTTGCGCCGCGCTTTGTTGCCTTCGTGTGTCCAAATTTCCAAAGGAGAAGGTGGACTTGTCAGTGACTCAGTTGCTTTGTGTCACCAACTGCGTACACTGGATAAAACACGATTACAACACAAAATTGGCTCCATTACTCAACAAACCCTTGCGGCGGTTGAGAATTGTGTACTATTTACATTGGGGTTAAAAACAGCTCATAATTATATGGACAAATATTGACAAATATATCTTTTTTTTCATACTTGACAAGCGATTTTTTGTTTGGCGCGTGTAGGTTTTCTTTTTGCTCAAACAGTAGGTATTGTTAGAGTTTGAACGGCCCCGAAAACCTACGAGTTTTTTGCGCCGCCAAGATAAATCTTGGACTCCGAATACCCTTGCTGTCGTTTTTAAGACAAATCATCTAAGCAAATGACCTGTATTTCATCCTTGTTTATACTCAATCCCTGTAGTCGTTAATTAAGAGGGCAGTATAATTTTCCCGTCGAGTTAGCTCATGGCTTGTCCAAGATTTATCTTGGTTATAACTTGACATCTTGGACATAAGTACAAAGTTCGATGCCCAATTTTTGCGCGACTGGGTTAGCTTTTTTATCAACCATTGGTGATATGATTAGTTTTCGATTAGCTTTGCGCCCATGTTTTTGCTCATAAAAACGCACCTTTTTGTCAAAATAATAGACATCGGATTTGTCCGTTGCTGATTTCATTTCAACAATGATTAACAATCCATTTTTGATAATGATATCCAGTTCAATTTCTTCGGGATAACCAAACACGATCCCTTCGTCATCATGTTCATCGACATGAATCACTTCAATATCGGGTATATCCTTTAAAATAGCGGCTAAACCATTTCTAAAAGCGTCCTCCGACTGGCTACCCCAACGAGCACCGATTGCCATTAACCTTTGATCAAATTTGGACATTTGGATGTCATGTTGTATCCACTTTTCGCGATCTTCGGCAATTTTAAGTTCAAGCTGTTGTTCCAGTTTCTCAAACAGTTGCTCCAGTTTTTCAAGCCGTTGTTCCACTTTCTCAAGCCGTTGATCCTGTTTCTCAAACAGTTGCTCCACTTTCTCAAGCCCTTGCTCCACTTTCTCAAGCCGTTGATCCTGTTTTTCAAACAGTTGCTCCAGTTTTTCAAGCCCTTGCTCGACTTTCTCAAGCCGTTGCTCCTGTTTCTCAAACAGTTGCTCCAGTTTCTCAAGCCGTTGATCCTGTTTCTCAAACAGTTGCTCCAGTTTCCCAAGCCGTTGATCCTGTTTCTCAAACAGTTGCTCCACTTTTTCAAACAGTTGCTCCACTTTCTCAAGCCGTTGATCCTGTTTTTCGAGCCGTTTCTCAATTGCCAGAGTGTGTTTTTCGATGACATTATCAAATTTTGCGATAATTTCTTCAAAGAGATGCTCCGTTTCCAACTTGTCCGCAAAATGTGGACGCGCTATTTCAAGCACCATGTCTCGAAAGGCAGTATCTGTTTGTAGGAGTATTGGTAACTCCTTTAAAATATTATTTCTGATTTGTTCAGTTCGCATCATTTTTAATCCCTCCCTTCAGTATAATAATAGGATAATTAAAATAACAGAACTGCGGGGTTTTGGCAACCCCCACCAGTCAGGAACCCCCGTCACCGCATTTTGTCATCCATCAAAGTCTGAAGTTTTCGCGCCAGCATCAAAAAGTGCATTATAGTGTCCATCGTATTCAGTTAGTTATTGGATGCAGTGGCGTTATGGTATAATCAACAATTTTAGTTTCTTAAATAAAAACTGATCTTGGAGTCCAAGATTTATCTTGGGCGTTAGGATGTCTATATGTTACGTCAAAACGATATCCCGCAAATGGATTTATTCAGGGATAATCCATCGCTGGTAACGGAAAACAAGCTGATCAATGCCCTGAATAACCGCGAATTAGCAAAAGCGCAGTCTTTATTAGCTCAACTTGCACAACAAGTATCCAACCATCCTCAACTGAGCGATTATGATAACTTAATTGCTTATGCCCACCATATTCAGGAACCGTTAGCGGCAGATTCCATCAGGGAAGAATTAGAGCACTTGGAGACTAAAATTTTGCCGCTGGCACAACAGCTATTAAAACAGACAACACCGGATTATGTTGCACCCGCTTGGCGCAGATTAGCTAAAGCCTTGACAGATTCTTCGTCCGATTTGCACGCCAGTTATGCTTGGCAACAAATGCAAAATTGGATCGAGGTCAAAAACAGTATTATTAACACACCAAATTATCAGCAACAGCCAGTATTATTGATAGGCTTGGCGGAAGCCTTTTGGTATTTGCAACAATGGGAACAATGTCTGCTATGTTGGTGCCATTTATTTGGGCTAGATGCCAAACTCAACGCTGAACAAATCGAACTCCAAGCTGATGCCCGGTTATTGCATATCTGGCACAATTTTAACGATTATGAAGAGGAACTGTCTGATGATGATTTTCCTGCTTGGTTATTATTACATGAGCCGGGATTAATCCACCATATTGATAATCAATTTTTTGAGAATGCCGATAAACCGTTATTGGAAGTTGTGTTGCATCTGCTGCGTGCCCGGCTTCAGGGCGATGATGAGATGGAATGGCGCCGGCTGTTACAAAAACTCAACCCTGCCCTGTTGCGTGTTTTCCTTGATGGTTAATTTATAGTATATAATGTTCACCATAAAGATCAAGTCAAAAAGCACTGACGTTTTTTGAAAAAACTTTGTTTATTTATGTAAGTAGGTACACATAAATCTTTTAACATTTTTCGGCCCCAGCACCGACAGTATGACTGACTCTGCAATGTTAAAAGACTTAGGGGGACCTACTTATAGAAATGTTAAAAAATTATTATGGACATACTTATCTAATATTTCGCTGAAAAAACACTTGCAATGAGCGAAAAAATCGGTATATACTAGGTGTTTAAACTAATAAGAGGAAAAATGTTAATTGCTAATACTAACTAATAGTGTATAATGTTCACCATGAAATAGTTCCTAAATCTATAGATGTTTATTTATAGACATGGAGCTAACAGCGGGCTACAGTTGTAGCAGAAGTTAGATAGGCCATCACACCTGCTGATGTTATTCCAGTCGGTAGCTCTGTGGTCTAGCATTAAGGGTAACGGAAACGTGAAAGTGTGCTAGATGCACAAAAAACCTATTTAACAACCGCGAGGAGTACTTGACTTCCCTTTTTGGGGAGGCCTTAAATGGCACGTCGTAGGGGCATACCCTATCGGGTTTGCCCTTTTTACTCGGTGCATTCGTTGTTTTTACGACTATTTCGAGGCCAAATAAATAATTAGTTGAAATGATTTAGCTAATTAGTTAAAATTATTTAGCTAGTTATTTGGAATGTGCGATAACTATTCGGTCTAATATTCATCTATATTTATCTATAATTTTCTATAAAATTAGTGAATGTATTTAATACCTCTGCATAATTAATTAGGTCAAAAAATTAATTGGAAAACGATTAATGTCCTTTAAATACAAAAAATATATTGAGGCACTTTTTGTCCAGTGCCCACCCTTTGACTATACGTCTTGCAAAAGAGTAGCTTTCAGATTTGTTTTTGAAGAGACTCATAAGAATTATAAGAATAATTTCTTGCCAGTGCTGATCATAAAACCCGCTCGTCAAAACGGTAGACGGTTTAAAAAAGATTTCAGCAAATGTCGCGGTTATGCACTGTCATTCTTTGATACTCTGGAACATATCAGGGAACAATATGTAGAACTCAAAAAGGATAATCCTAATATTAGCGAATATATTGGGACACACATTGCTCAGGGAGTTATTGACAAAGAGGATGGTGTTGTTTCTCAAATAGATAACAAAGGGCATTTCAGTTTGCACGAATTTGAAGGCACTCAGCTACAAAAAAAATTTCGTATTGTTTCTTCATTAGATTGAGGACCCAAAAATGCAAGAAATCGTTGGTTATCCGTTGGATAATTTTTCTATCAATCTGAGAGATATAGTGGATTTAATCTATTTTGATGGCCCCTTATTGACACTTTTTGAAAATGAATATGGCGACAGCTACCTTTATTACTGGTGCGATGTTAATGAGCAGTGTAATAGATGGTTAGTTTTTAGAGTGACCCGAAAAACGCTCAGATTTTATGTGACACAGAAACTGTCTTTGCGTGAATTGATAGCGAATCCGGTTGATGGTTTTCTCTATTCAATAGAGCTTGATGATGAGTTGCAATGTCAGCAGTGTTGTTTAATCCAGCCACAAAATTTACCGCAAAAATATCTACCGGCGGTTGATTCTTATTATGATTTTTCAAAACTAGATCCGGAAGATACTGAAGCAAAAGGACTTCTTTTAGAAAAAATCTGGGATGAAAAGCATGAACTGAGTGATTTACTGACAAAATTATTTGACAAGCCACCCCTCGAAATGATTGATGAACCTTCGTTGGCATAATCTCCCTTTACAAATAGCTATAACGGATAGCATCCCTTGAAAGGATGCTATCCGTGAAGTTATTATCTGAACATCTATATTATCGAGGTGAACCTATTTGGTGCTTATTACTGTTGTCGTAGTGTGTTACCCAGTATGATACGAAATCGTTGGGTGAGGAAGTTAAAAAGCATAATATCCAAGTTAATGCGGTTTGTCCAGCTTCGGTTGAGAATAAAATGGCACCCAACACTTCAGCAATTACAGCGGAAAAAATGGCATATGTCGTCTCTTTTCTGGCCTCTCCTCAAGCAGATTGTCAATGCCTTATCCTACTACAAAAAACTGAAAGAAACCGGCAAACAACCTTATTTTGTCGCCGGGCACAGTTTAGGCGAATACAATGCACTCTTAGCAGCCTCCGGAATAGACTTTGCCACCGGCTTAAAACGGGTCAAAAAACGCGGAGAACTAATGAGCCAAGCCTCAGGAGGAACCATGGCTGCCGTGTTGAACTTGCCCGCCGAAAAAATAAAAACAATTTAAATTTGAAATATGGTATCAAAAATGTTGAGGCGGCGGCTTTTATGCAAATGACTCCGGCATTGGTGAGGTATCGTTTGAAGGGGTTGAGACGGGATGCTCCCAAACCCCGCAAGTCGCTAGATGTCTTGACCTGCATATCTCATAATTAAATTGTTATCAGGAGAATAATTCAATATGACTTGGAGTACAGAAATTATTGCCGCTCTTATAGGTTTAGTATCTGCCATCTTGGGAGGCAT
>JBDLJY010000314.1:0-7612 GCA_039714115.1 Pseudomonadota bacterium
CCGGAGTCCAAGATTTATCTTGGACTCCTATTACATACTCACCCCCACGACACCTTTTTCCGACTCCTCAAACAGCCAGCGTAGGGTGCGTCCCACGCACCTAAAACAAAAGGTGTATGATTGAGGTAACTTCCTATCGCTTGCGCTCTACCCACCCTACCATTTTTTTTAGTATTCAAATAATCTTGAAGAGCCCGAGGCGGTAATTCCGCACGTCAGGAGTATTATTATGGCGTTACAAGATCATTTTCATCCCCCTTTAAGCACACTTCGCCATTGGCAGGCGTTTCACAATGCTTGGGCAACTTATATTGCATCAGATTTGAACCACCGACTACCATATGGTTACTTTGCTGAACCTAATGTACAGTTTGGTATCGAAATTGATGTGGCAACGTTTGAAGAGGGAGAGTACGTTTCTTCCCTGCCAAAATATCAATACTCACCTTTACACTACCGCTTATCAAGTCGTCAAACACGATAAAGAACCCAGGTTAGATATTTGGCAACAGTCATTAGAAGTTGGGCTGCCATTACCTACTATGCCTCTTTGGTTGCGTGGCTCAATCTGTTTACCCATTGATTTAGGGGCAACTTATGAATTGACTTGCCAAGAACAGAGGATCAAGGTTTCATAACTACAGGGATTGGGTATAAGCAGGGATACTTCAATTTGGTCATTTTCCTCAGCCCGGGCATCCAGACCCAAACTCTGTTGAGGTAGGGGCAATTAGGTTCTTGCATGAACCAATAATATTATTTCTGGTTTGGGGGATGAGCACTACGCCAATTGTCATTATATTAATAGGAATGAGATTATGGAAAAAGTCTATTGGATGGCAAGAAATTGGATTGTATTTTGGTGGGCTAACTTTATTTGGGTTTATAATTCTCGATGATGTAGCTGGGTTGATAACATGGTTAGTCGATTGATAAAGCCGCTGCTGTTGTTTATCCTCATACATTACTAGCTCGCGTAGGGTGCGTCCCACGCACATTTCAGGATGGCAATATTTTAGGTAGGTTTTGGGATGGTGCGTAGGACGCACCCTACGCGAGCTAAAGACATTTTCCAATTTTTACCGATTTTTCTGTCTAAACCACCTCAAATTCTCAGTGCTAAACGGATTTCTTGTAGACGCTACTACGGCAAAGCAAACGCTAAAAACTAATAAAACTCATCACATTATTAAAAATAACATTGCCGCTGGTAAGCCAACTTCCCCAAAAGCCATTGATGGGGAGGATGAAAGGGACTCATAGTATCACAGCAGCACACAAACAAGATTTAGGTTCTATCACCTTTTAAAAGCCAAGCCAAAATCTTCGCAATATTCCAAGCATCATCTACGCCTCGGTGATGAGTGCCTTCTAAGGGAAGGGCTAATTTTTCCAAGGCAGTTGCCATCCCCACTTCTCTTTTCCAATTTTGGGTGAGTGCTAATAGATTTTTAATATTAATGTGGCTTGTGCCAAAAGGATAACCGACTTTTTTTTCTTGACATTCCCGCTCGAATTGTCTTCTGTCATAGTCACCATAACTTGCCCAAGTGTATTGTTGAGATAAATATTCATTTCTCAAAACTTTACAGGCTTCTTTAAAAGAAATTCCTTTTTTTTCGACATCCGCTTGAGTCAGTGTCGTTAATTCTGTGCAAAATTCACTGATTTCTGAGTTGGGTTTGACAAGGAGACTCTCGGTGGCAACTCTTTCACCACTGGCAGTGTCTAAAACACAAATCCCGATTTCTATAATTTCATTTTTTTGTCCTTGAGGGATTTTACCTTTCCAGCAGGTTGCTTCTACGTCTATGACTAAAATTTTATCTAATTGTTTGGACATTTTTTTTCTATTTTAGGAGTGCAAGGCGTACCTTGCATGGTTAAGTTAATGCAGAATTCTATAGCCTATGTGCAATAACCATAAGCCAAACGCACTAACAATAAACAAAAATAGGCTGACAATCATCAAACTGATAGCAATGTTGATCTCCGATACGCCAAAAAAGCCATAACGAAATCCGTCAATCATGTAAAAAAATGGATTGTAATAAGAAGCTTTTTCCCAAAAATCGGGCAAGCTGTCTATTCTATAAAATACGCCACTTAAAAATCAATGCCATTAAGCCTGTCCCGACCTTAGGAGGGATCTAAGGAAAATCCATACATGTAGGGTGGATTAAGCGAGATCGCGACTCCACCTGATTAATCTTGATATTTCGGTGGATACGCTCAGCTTAATCCACCCTACATGAGCTTGATCCCTCCTTGCGTCGGGACAGGCTTAATGGCATTGACTCATGAAGTCTATTTTTTCATGAACCACTAGTCAAACTCACAAAGACTTCTTCTAAGCCCGGCTCTTCTGTGTGCAAATCAACAAATTGAATATTGGCAGCGCGTAAACTATCTAAGATAGCACCGATTTGATCATTGTCACGATGCAAGCGTAGGACTAATTCAGCTTCTGCAAAAGATTGCACTTTGTCTTGCAAGGCAATCGGTAAAATAACATCAGAATTGCTAAGGCTTAAGCGTAATAAACGGTAAGGGTAACGCGCTAATAAGGCGTTTTTAGTGTCGAGGGCAATTAATTGTCCGTGATTTAAAATGGCACTTTCGGCTTCTTTGAGATAATGCGTCGTCAAGACAATTGTGTGACCGTCGGCTCATCTAGCACGACAACCGGCGGTTTATGTACAAGGGCTTGGGCAATCAATACCCGCCGCTTCATGCCGCCAGAGAGTTGTTGCGAATTGGTATTCGCTTTATCGCGGGGGGTTAAATCGTCTCTAGTAATTCGTCGATCCAGGCTTGATTTTCCCGCCCATGTCCAAAATAGCCTGATTGTAGTCGGAGTATTTCTCTGACAGTGAAAAACGGATCAATAGCTAATTCTTGGGGAACAACTCCCAAAGCATGTCGTGCCTGTCGCCACTGATGGCGTACATCATAACCCAAAATACGCATATTGCCTTGGGTGGCACGGACTAATCCGCGTTTTTTCAAAAAACTTGGTGTATTGCGTAAGTTATTTGTTGTTTGATGTGAAAGTTTATACAAGGCAATCAACATACATTGTCCAGATGATGGTTGAACCGGTAAAAATATATCGGCTAGGAGTCCAAGATTTATCTTGGACGTCCAATTAGATAAGTCCACTACTTTGGGTGGAGTGACATGTTGGGTAAATTCAGTTGATAATGCGCCAACGCTGACATTGTACACCTTCCATTTGCCCTTCTTAGGATCAATGCCAGTATGATAAACAGACAACTAATTGATTTTTAAATAAAAAAAATACGCTCAGTTAAAAATCCGATTTTTTGAAAAAATCGGATTTTTTTTGACATAGACGCTCAGCTAAAAATCCGATCCCTCAATAAGTTCCCTCCTTTCGTCGGGAGGACAAGCTTTTTCAGGTTTATCATAATTTTGACATAGACGCTCAGTAATATTTAAATAAAATCAATCATTTATCCTTAACTTAATGGCATTGCTTCTTAGGATACATGGCAGAATCAACCTTAACTGGTTGTTTGCCGCTCAGTTTCAGATGGGTTTTCATGACAAAATTTATTTTGGACGAGCTAAGAGACGTTTAGCCCAGTCGTCCAAAATAAATTTTGGACTCCAAAAAGTCATACCTTTAAAAAACCTACTATTACCCTCAAGTATTAAGCCTGCGATAAATTGTAAAGGAGAAACCATGTTTAAAGTCACCGAGAGAGCCGCCGCTCAGATTTTAAAAGCTGCCGAGCAAGGCAATATGAAGGGACTCGCCCTACGTCTCGCCCCGCTGCGTAATGCCGATGGTAGTATTGAATACAACAAAATGGGGTTTGACGAAATCAAAGATGGCGATGTCCATATTCACTGCGAAGGGGTTGATATTGTCTTTGAACCCGCCTATAGGGATTTACTAGAGGATGCTGAGATGGATTTTTTCGAAATTGAGGAGGGTAATCCTAGCTTTATTTTTCTCAATCCCAATGATCCCCATTATGTTCCCCCTAAAGATTAAGGTATTGTTTTATGAGTGATTTAACCGCAAAACGCTGCAAACCGTGTGAAGGTGGTGTTAAACCACTGACGAGCGAAGAGGCGCAAGGTTTGTTGAGCCAACTTAAAGATTGGCGCCTGAATGAGACGGCGACAAAAATGAGCCGTACTTATAAATTTAAAAACTATTACGAAACAATGGCTTTCGTAAATGCCGTCGCGTGGATTGCACATCTGGAGGATCATCATCCTGATCTTGAGGTGGCTTATAGTCGCTGTTTGGTGTGTTATTCTACCCATGCTATTGGAGGTTTGTCGGAAAATGATTTTATTTGCGCTGCAAAAGTTGATGCTTTGCTGGCGCCGCCGGAGACGACTTCGCCCACCTGTGAAATTTGAATGATGGTAAGTTCGTAGGCGATAAATCGCCTACTACGAACGGGGCTACTTTCCTACGGGCCAGATAAGCATAAATGAGTCAATTGATTTTAATCGACGGTAATGCCTTATCTATATTTTGAAATGGGCCCAGCGGATTTCTTTTGTCTTCAAGTTCCGAGATGTTCGGTTCTCCGCCCCAGACTTTGTGAACGACTAAGCCGTTTTTTAAAACAATCAGGGCATAAAATTTCCAACCCCTAGTGATTTTTTGTCTTCTGAAGTTTAGCAAGTCAAGAAAGACATTGCCATAGCGCTTACTATTCAGTCTGCTGGGTGTGACTTCGTAGCCATGGCAAGCGTCTCTCGCTTCTAAACAGGACTGTACTCCCGGATCAATATCTTCCATTAGGATGGAATCATTAGGTAGGAAGATTTTAAATAGATCGAGATAAGTAATAAGTTTGACATTGGGTATTTCAAAGGGATCGAAGCCCAATCGTTTTAACTCTCTGTTAGTTGTTTTTTGAGGTATTATCTGATCGAAAGATCTTTTGGCATCTTCAAAACGTTGCCAAGGCGATTGGGTGGTTTTTTTAACTGAGGGTAACATCCCTGTACAGCCGCTGCTCATCAGTGAGAATAAAAGTATGCATAAGGTTTTGTTCATCTTTGTGATATTTTATTAAGTAAGTACAACGGATTAACGGAATAATATGATTATTAATAAGGGATATCAAGGTACTGTCGTTTGACTGTTTATTCCGTTAATCCGTTGTAGTTAAGGCGGCATAAATTATACTGGCATTGGGTTTACAACCCATCCGGCTGCCTAGCTTCGGTTAATGAATCAGTACTTATCTCCTACTCTTTTTTATTTTCACTTCACGCGAGTCAGATTGATCTTGATTGTCTTTCCAAGTCAGTTTGACTTTCTCTCCCACTGCTCCGTCTTTGAATCTGAAGGACAGATAGGGGTTTTTGGAGATACCTCCACCCCAGTCCGCTGACATCACAACTTTGCCGTTGTGTTCACAAGTCACTTCTTCAATGAAATGAGCCGTTAATGGTATTCCTGTTTTCACATCGTCGCGGTTTCCAGCTTCCATGGGGTGTTGTATCAAGGCTTTCACTTCTGTGATGCCTTTTAATGTTACCTTGGCTTGAAGACGTATTGTTGACACTAGCTATCCTCCTTTGTATTGTTAACTGCCACATCCGCCTCGGGTGACTTTGACTTTGCGGCGTGCCACATAGAGTTTGCCATCCGCTTTTACCACGGCGACGACTTCGGATGTTTTATCCATTTTTATGCGGGTTTTTACCCACGCTTCTGCGTTGTCGGCAAATTTAAATTGTCCTATTAATGGCGTGGGATTTTTTTCACTGATAATCGTAATGGATTCTACTTTGGGCAGATTTGCCGTGATCTCAACCGGGACTATCGCACCATTTTCGGCGTTTTCAGGCGCGTCAATGGTAATTTTGTCACTTTCTTCTACGTCTGGACTTTCAAACAGGGCCATTATGGCATCATCGACGCTTGTCGCTTCAAAAGCCAGTTTGGGCCAGTCTGCCATGACGGCGGATGGCAATACGGTTGTGCCTAATGCCATCGCTCCGCCGGTGGCGATGATGCCTTTTAAAAAGGTTCTACGTGGTAGAGTCTTCAACGCTTTCTCCTAAGTGTGTGAATCATGGACTTGGTGTTCTTTTTTCTTCAAGCAGCTCGGCTTGTAACTCTTTATAGCGTGCGTCTATGCGCGATGCTAAGTAAAAATTGAGTTTTTTTCGTTGACGTGCCAGCTTTACTTGTTCTAAGGCAAGGGCGGTTTGGCCCATGAGATAGTAGTTTTCCGCATAAGTTAAATGCGCCAGAGCTTTTGCCCCTGTTAATTGATAAGCTTTTGCTAATAAACGATAATAGTAGGGGTTTGATGAGGCGGGTATTTTCAGTAATACCGCTTTAGCTTTATGGGGTGCGTAATTTTGCAATAATTTTTCAGCATAGTCTAGTCCTAATGTTTTATCACCCGGATAAATTTGTAGGGTTTGTTCATATTCTTGCATAGCTTTGGCGACGTTATTTTGCAATAATGCTGATCTTGCTTTCAATAGGTGATATGCAATTCTGGCGCCATCGTTTTTGAATAGCCAGTCAATTTGTGTTTGTAGTCCAACAGTTTGCCGTGTAGCTAGTAGGGTTAAAGCGATAGCGTAACGGGTGGCGCGTTCATCACGGTAGTTGCCAGTGTTGAGCATCTTTTTGAGTGTTTTCAATAGCTTTTTTTTATTATCTGTGGATAATACCAGTAGTTTGGCTTTCATCAGGTGATAAAGTGGGGTGTCGCTCATCCGTTGATGGGGGTATTTTTCGGCGCGATCACGGGCTTCGGCAATCCGATCTGTGGTGACGGGGTGGGTGCGTAAAAATTCTGGAACGTTGCCGTAATAGCGATTAGCGACTTGTAAACGTTTAAAGAATTTGGGCATGTCGCGTGGTTCAAAGCCTGCATTGGCAAGGATTTGCATTCCCAGGTGATCGGCTTCGATTTCATGGGCGCGAGTAAAGTTAATTTGCATTTGTGCATTGCTAGCCATGATGGTGGCGATGGCGGCTTGCCCAATATCGGGGTTTGAGGCACTAGCCGCTATCACTGCGGCTGCAATCAAAGCGGCTAATATGGGTAAGGTGAAAGCTTGGGAGGCTTCAATTATGCGGGCGATGTGGCGTTGGGTGACATGGGCAATTTCGTGGGCGAGTACGGAGGCTAGTTCGCTTTCGCTGCGGGTTTTTAAAAAGAGTCCACTGTGTATGCCTATAAAGCCGCCCGGGATGGCAAAGGCGTTGATACTGGGTTCTTTGATGATAAAAAACCGAAAATGTTGCTCAGGGTTGTTGCTGTATGAGGCGATACGATTTCCTAGGGCGTTGATATAGTTATTGACTTGGGGATCGTCTATAATTTCCATTTCCCGACGTAGTTGTCGGAGAAAGGATTCTCCCAATTTTTGTTCGTCCGCTGGTGACATGATTGTGTTGGCGGAGATGCCTATGTTGGGTAGTTCTGTGGCGGCGTTGAGTGGTGATACGAGGCAGAGTAGTATTAGGAGCCAGTGTTGTTTCATGTTAGTTATTAGTGGTGGTTATAACGAAAAATTAACATTTCGCGCAAATCTGGGTTATTTGGGAACAGATAAAGGTCATAGATCATCTTATTATTTGGTATCT
>JBDLJY010000315.1:0-7611 GCA_039714115.1 Pseudomonadota bacterium
TGCCGCCTCTAAATGGCCTAAGTCCATTAGCGCAACGCCGCGATTGTTCCAAGCTTGGTGGTCATCCGGCTTTAACTGTAACGCCTTATCAAAACTGTCCAGTGCCGCCTCTAAATGGCCTAAGTCCATTAGCGCAACGCCGCGATTGTTCCAAGCTTGGTGGTCATCCGGCTTTAACTGTAACGCCTTATCAAAACTGTCGAGTGCCGCCTCTAAACGGCCTAAGTCCATTAGCGCAACGCCGCGATTGCTCCAAGCTTGGGGGTAATCCTGTTTCAACTGCAAGGCCTTGTCAAAACTGTTGAGTGCCGCCTCTAAATGGCCTAAGTCCATTAGCGCAATGCTGCGATTGTACCAAGCTTGGTGGTAATCCGGTTTGAACTGCAATGCCTTGTCAAAACTCTCTATCGCCGCCTCTAAACGGCCTAAGTCCATTAGCGCAACGCCGCGAGCGTACCAAGCTTTGTGCTTATCCGGTTTGAAGCGCAACGCTTTGTCAAAACTGTCGAGTGCCGCCTCTAAACGGCCTAAGTCCATTAGCGCAATGCTGCGATTGTACCAAGCTTGGTGGTAATCCGGTTTCAACTGCAATGCCTTGTCAAAACTCTCTATCGCCGCCTCTAAACGGCCTAAGTCCATTAGCGCAACGCCGCGATTGCTCCAAGCTTGGTGGTCATCCGGTTTCAACAGCAACGCTTTGTCAAAACTCTCTATCGCCACCTCTAAACGGCCTAAGTTTATTAGCGCAACGCCGCGATTGCTCCAAGCTTGGTGGTAATCCGGCTTGAACTGCAACGCCTTGTCAAAACTCTCTATCGCCGCCTCTAAACGGCCTAAGTCCATTAGCGCAACGCCGCGAGCGTACCAAGCTTTGTGGTTATCCGGTTTGAAGCGCAACGCTTTGTCAAAACTGTCGAGCGCCGCCTCTAAACGGCCTAAGTCTATTAGTGCAATGCTGCGATTGTACCAAGCTTGGTGGTAATCCGGTTTGAACTGCAACGCCTTGTCAAAACTGTTGAGTGCCGCCTCTAAACGGCCTAAGTCCATTAGCGCAACGCCGCGATTGTTCCAAGCTTGGTGGTCTGCCCGTTTCAACTGCAACGCCTTGTCAAAACTGTCGAGCGCCGCCTCTAAACGGTCTAAATCATCAGACTCGACGAGTTCTTGGTTGTGGCTGGCGTAACCAGATATAAGCAAAGTCGATAGCAAGATCAAAGTCAGAGTTATTTTATCCTTTTTCATCAAAAATTCCTCTTGGTTAAATAAAAATAGATTAAATGATTGGGATGGTAGCACGCACCCTACGCGCCCTTGACTTAATGGCAAATGAGACATAATATCATTAAACTATCGCGCTCTAAAGACTTCGAGCCAAAACCCCTACCTCCACGAAAATGAACATTCGGCTTACTAGGAGTATCTAATATGTGGTATTTTGTTTGGGTTTTAGGCGTGTTGTTAGCGTCAATGTGTTGTGGCCGTTTAGGAAATCTTAATCTATAGAGACAGACGAGCGGTCTGGAAATTTCCGCTAGTCGAAACTAGGTACTATGAGCAAGAAAGAAATATTTAGTAAAATTGAACAGTTTGGAAACATACTGGTAGAATCTTTTCACGCATTGGGACTATTTGTTATCGGAGCCACTATCGTATGGTCTGCTAGTTATACCTATATCGGTATCATAGAACAGGGCTATGCCAGCTTGAAAGATATTCTATTGTTATTTATCTACCTAGAACTGGGCGCTATGGTGGGCATTTATTTTAAGACCCACCGTTTGCCGGTTCGATTCTTAATCTACGTGGCAATCACCGCCCTAACCCGTATACTTGCAATTGATATCAAAACGATGTCGAACGAAAGCATTATCACGCTGACGACTGCCATTCTCATTCTGACATTGGCAGAATTAGTCTTGCGTTTCGGTTTTACTCGATATCGCGGAGACAGTGAAGAAGACTGCTGATTGACAGTGAGGCGATAAATCGCCTACTACGAACCCTTATCTTAAGGAAAATGCAGCCGCAGAGGTGTAGGCGATTTATCGCCTATTTCTGTTGCACGTCTTACCATTCAAAAATCTCTTGAATTGGCAGGCGGATGTTCATTACCTTATCAATAACCTCGGTATCAGTACCGAAAGCCCTAAATCTGTTCGGTGCAGAATAAACGGTTATCGTTTCATTGATAGGTAGAACCAACCAATAAGATTTAACATCAAGTGCAAAGTACGCCAATCGTTTTTTGGATAATTCTGTTATGTTTTGTTCTGGCGAAATAATTTCTATAGCCAATTCGGGCATTTATGACATTCTCAGTATGTCGTTGCCTGGTTCCACCCGCTTTTTTTTAGTGTATAAACAGACATCAGGTTTAAACTCTTTTTGAGTAAGCCCAAATTGGCTCAAATCAATTGAGCTGACATCTAAACTTAACTTAACAGCCACAATGAAACGCCTGTCATTCGCTAGCAATCTTGCCAGTGTGGCTTGAGTCGTACTATGTGCCCAAGAGCCAATTTTCTCTTCCTCAAGTTCGCTCATATCTTTGTCCTCGTTCCCACGCTCAGCGTGGGAATGCCTGCAACTATACCCTTAACCACTTTCTTAAATTGCATAGCCCCATCCACCTCAATAGTATCCCCCGACACAAAATTCCCCGCCAAAATATCCTGTGCCAACGGATTTTCTAAAGCCTGCTGAATAGCGCGTTTCAGTGGACGTGCCCCATATACCGGATCAAAGCCGGCAGCTCCGATATTATCTAAAGCAGCCTCACTGACAAGCAATCCCATATTTTGGGCTTGCAAACGTTTACGCAAGTAGTCAATTTGCAAATTAGCAATGGCGCGAATTTGTCCTTGATCCAGCGGATGAAATACCACCACATCATCAACACGATTAATAAATTCTGGGCGGAATTGTTGCCCGACAATCTCCATAATGGCCGATTTCATCGCCTCGTAATTTTCTTCTCCCGCCATTTCTTGGATTAATTGTGATCCCAAATTTGAAGTCATCACAATCACAGTGTTGCGAAAATCGACTGTCCGCCCTTGTCCATCGGTTAAGCGTCCATCGTCTAGCACTTGCAACAGCACTCCGAAAACATCAGGATGGGCTTTTTCCACTTCATCCAGCAAAATCACAGAATACGGTCGCCGTCGCACAGCCTCTGTTAAATAACCCCCTTCTTCATAGCCCACGTAGCCGGGCGGCGCACCAATTAATCGAGCGACAGAATGTTTTTCCATAAACTCCGACATATCAATGCGTACCATCGCCTCGTCGGTATCAAATAAAAAGCCGGCTAGGGCTTTGCACAATTCCGTTTTACCCACCCCCGTCGGACCTAAAAATAAAAATGATCCATTGGGGCGCTTGGGATCGGCTAAACCGGCGCGGGAGCGCCGAATCGCATTCGCCACCGTTTGCACCGCTTCATCTTGTCCAACCACGCGCTGATGTAGCGCATTTTCCATACGGAGCAATTTTTCGCGTTCCCCTTCCAACATTTTCGTGATGGGGATGCCAGTCCATTTGGACACCACTTCAGCAATTTCTTCCTCGGTGACGGCATTGCGTAACAATTGCATCTGTTGTTGTTCCGCTTGGCTTGCGGCAGCCAATTGTTTTTCAAAAGCGGGAATCTGCTCATATTGCAATTTTGCCATGCGCTCTAAATCTCCAGCACGACGCGCCGTTTCCATCGCTAAACGGGCTTGCTCTAATTCTTCTTTAATCTTACTGGCATCTTGGACACTGGCTTTTTCGGCCCGCCAAATTTCATTCAAATCGGCCAGTTCTTTTTCTAAAAGATTGATTTCATTATTAAGTTTTTCAATACGTTTTTTAGAAGCCTCATCCTTTTCTTTTTTCATCGCTTCGCGTTCAATTTTGAGTTGAATCAAACGACGATCTAGCCGATCTATGCGTTCCGGTTTAGAATCAATTTCCATGCGAATGCGACTGGCGGCTTCGTCAATTAAATCAATGGCTTTGTCGGGCAATTGTCGGTCAGTAATATAGCGATGCGAAAGCGTTGCCGCTGCCACAATCGCCGGATCAGTAATATCGACACCATGATGAACTTCATAGCGTTCTTTTAGTCCGCGTAAAATGGCGATAGTGTCTTCAACATTGGGCTCATCTACTAAGACTTTTTGGAATCGCCGCTCTAAGGCAGCATCTTTTTCAACATATTTGCGGTACTCGTCCAAAGTCGTCGCGCCGACACAATGTAACTCGCCCCGCGCTAAGGCAGGTTTAAGCATATTGCCAGCATCCATCGCCCCTTCGGCTTTACCCGCACCCACCATAGTGTGCAATTCATCTATAAATAAAATGATTTGCCCTTCTTGTTTCGCTAAATCATTCAGCACTGCCTTTAAGCGTTCTTCAAATTCGCCGCGAAACTTGGCGCCCGCAATCAATGCGCCCATGTCTAATGCCAATAAGCGTTTATTTTTTAAGCCATCTGGAATTTCGCCATTGACGATGCGTTGGGCTAAACCTTCGACCAGAGCGGTTTTGCCGGTCCCAGGCTCACCAATTAACACCGGATTATTTTTGGTGCGCCGCTGCAACACTTGTACGACACGACGAATTTCATCATCGCGCCCAATCACGGGATCTAATTTGCCTTGCAGTGCTCGCTCTGTTAAATCAATGGTATATTTTTCAAGGGCTTGACGTTGTTCTTCTGCATTAGGATCATCGACTTGTTGACCACCGCGTAATTGCTCAATGGCTTTTTCCAGCAAACTTTTGTTGGCACCCGCCTTACGCAGCAAATGACCGACAGTGCCTTTATCTTCAGCCGCTGCCAAGAGAAATAATTCACTGGGGATATATTGATCTCCACGTTGCTGTGCCAATTTATCAGTGATATTCAATAGGCGATTTAAGTCATTAGAGATATGCACTTCGCCTTGAGAACCGCTGATTTTATCAATACGTTCTAAGGCTTCAATCAAGCCAGAGCGGATTTGATTGACATTCGCGCCGGCACGCGCCAGCAAGTGACTGATGCTGCTATCTTTTTGATTGAGCATCGCTAAGAGTACGTGCGCGGGTTCTATAAAACGGTGATCACGTCCGACGGCGAGACTTTGCGCCTCTGCTAAGGCTTCTTGAAATTTGGTTGTGAGTTTTTCCATGTTCATTTGGTTTATTCCTCATATCATTTGTGAGCCTTACATGTAAGGATTAATGAGTTATAATCAAGACGAGTGGGTTTATTTTTTTTTTATATCTCATGCTAAAAAGCGTGTTTAGAGGAGTCCAAGATTTATCTTGGACGTTTTTGTCGCAGTGGTGAACAAAAAATCGGATTTCTTTAGTCTTCTGAACATGAACCTTGAATGGGCAAGGCTGCACATCGTCTGGAAATTTCCATGATGGCTTCTCCAGTGTTAAACTGATCTTGTGCATCGCTAAGCCGTTGACTGCCCAAGGCGACTGATGTTTCTCTTGTTGCTATCTTTTCCGAACGGCCCAAATCTGTACGACTTTCCAAAGCGATTAGGGCTTTTAACCCTGCTTTAAAAGATTGTCGTCAATTGTCAAAGTGATTTTCATGTTTACTTCTGAGCGGGCAAGCACCAATGCTATTATACGCTATCAATACCTAATTTTATCCATTATGTGTGAGTACAACCTCGAAACGGCATGAGTCGTATTTTAATAAAATCAATAAGTTATTATTAATTTAATGGCATTGACCCTACGCTCGCTAACCATTTATCGGATAAGAATAACCGTTTATCGGTTCTCCGATATGCTGTAGTGATTTTTTGATTTACACTTTCCTCTCATCGTATCGAACAAAATGTTTACTTTAAGTTAGCCATCTTTAGGGGGACCACAGCTGATGAAATCGATCTACATATCTAGAAACATCGCAAAATTTCAAGCGACGCGAAATCCTTTTTATTTAGCCAAAGCGAGCTTCTTATTGATAAGCCAAAAACGAATACATGAACTGCTTTATGGTTTTTACTGTAGCTTTTTTTTCCCGCCTTCTCCAGTAGAAATGTGTCTATCCGATATAGTGAACACTATACTAAGCGACCGTCAATCTTGGTTACATTGTATGCGACTCCTGTCTAAAGGAGATCTTTTAAACATTTTTGGTGGGGACTATGCTATCCATTCCCTCCCAGCCGACTTCGCCGGAGCAGCAAGAGAAAGTATCGTTTACGAACCAGACATTTTGATTATTGGTGAATACGGTGAGTTCAGAAAGAGGATTTTCTGTGTTACTCACAAATCATGTGCAATCAATGACTACTACACGAATAATCCTAATGTAAGGCATATTCATGCAGTGTATAAATCCAGCTCTTCTAGGGATATTCTCGTTACAACAGGAGATACTGCAAAGTTTTTGGATTTGTGGCATATGCACAATGATAAAATGGTATTTAGGAAGAGACTAAAAAAATACTTGGCAGGACATACGGCTATTACCGAAATAGGAGGGAAGTACTACTTAGGAACGGATTTCAGCTCTCGCCCTAATTATATAGAGGAGCTTAACGGAGAGAAGTTTTTTTTTCCTAGAGATGCTTATAAGATGTATGTGATTGGATTTTATCAATACAAAAAACGCTATATTCTATCAATTAATCACAAGATTGAGGATTTTGGCGGACAAAATACGCTGTCCGTATTTGATGTAGTAACGAAAAAATTTATTTTTTGTAATTCTCTTGGCTATATCCAAAAAAATACGCTTAACAAGGAGCTCCAGCGGACATCCAAAAGCGTCGCCAAAATACGCGCCCTTTTTGCCTGCCGCTGAGCTTTGCGTTAGGCATCGTGAGTGCGGCGAGCAATTTTATCGTTCCCACGCGCACTAACTTAAAGTATTTAAGTATTTTATTTTATTATTATTTATACTAAATACTAGTGGGTTTATTTTTTTTGATCTCATGCTAAAAAGCCTGTTTAGAGGAGTCCAAGATTTATCTTGGACGTTTTTGTCGCAGTGGTGAGTACAGCTAATGTTCAACAACGAATAAAACCTATCAAAACTACAAGATGGAAGGGGCCCCTACAATATTCGCTGATTGGACAATCATAAAGGTTGCCCTTTGCGAAAGGACTTATCTGAACATCTATATCAAGTTCGGAGTGATTTATCGTACAGTGTGTTATGGCCATCTCACTCAACCTGAGAGGACTTGAGAACACTGATGATCTGGTTTTATTCGTTGTTGAGCATTAGCTGTACTCACCACACAAAAACTTGAACATCGAGTGATAGCCATGCTATAAAAATTCGACTGTTTTAATGTCAGTTTGCTGAACATGAATCTTGAATGGGCTGGGTAAAGTTATCCATCGTCTGGAAATTTCCATGATGGCTTCTCCAGTGTTAAACTGATCTTGTGCATCGCTAAGCCGTTGACTGCCCAAGGCGACTGATGTTTCTCAGTGATTTTCATGTTTACTTCTCTGATATGAGGGGGCAAGCACCAATGCTATTTATTATACATACGTTCTAGGGCTTCAATCAAGCCAGAGCGGATTTAGGCTCCGTTACTACGTTTAGTTTGACTAAAATTACCTTTTCGAGTATCTTATGCACCACGTTTTCAAGTGCTC
>JBDLJY010000316.1:0-7605 GCA_039714115.1 Pseudomonadota bacterium
GTAGTTATTGTATGTTTTGACTTATCCATTCTTAAAAGCAATCCGTGTAGTTATTGTATGTTTTGACTTATCCATTCTTAAAAGCAATCCGTGTAGTTACTGTATCGTCACACAATAAATAGCGTCTATACAGCTAAATTGTTAGAAGTTCTCAAGGAGAGCGCCTTTTGGCATAAAAATCTCACTGAAGTCTTTAATGAAACTGCGTTCAGTCAATGTACCCACATTCACGGAGCGTTATCAAGAGCCTTGGTTTTCGGGTTCTGGGGTTAAGTTTTGTTTTAAGAACTGTTTACAATCCTATATCCCACAACCCAAGTCCGATATATCACAATTGTTGCATACCTGCCAACAACATTTTAATGCCAATCGTTTGACAAGTGGTAGAGGCGGAACCGCTTTAGACTGTTATAGCAAAGTCTTAAAAACCGATCCCAATAATGCGGAGGCTTTAAGGGGCTTAGACAAAATAGAGGCGACATACGTGGCTTGGATAGAACGCGCCTTGAATCGTGATCAAAAAAAGAGGGCAGAGCGATATATGGCAAGCTTACGTCTGGTGAATCCAGAATCCCCGAAATTGAGAGAGTTTGAAGATCGCTTGTCTGAGCAAAGTTTTTCCGTTGGTGAAGTTTTCCAAGATCCTCTAAAGGATGGCGGTAAAGGACCGATGATGGTGTGGATTGCGGCGGGTTCTTTTCAAATGGGAATGGGTAGTAATGATGGTGATGATGACGAAAAGCCGGTGCATAGGGTGTCTATTACGCAAGACTTTGGGATGGGGCGGTATGAGGTGACGTTTGCTGAATATGACAAATTTGCTCAAGCCACGGGTAGAAAAAAGCCCGATGATGAAGGCTGGGGGCGTGGCAATCGTCCAGTGATTAATGTGTCTTGGCATGATGCAGTGGCTTATACCAAATGGTTAAGTCAGCAAACCAGTCATGGGAGACCCATACCCATGACGTTGTAAATTAAAGGGAAACTTAAGCTACTGGGTATTCGTCGACTGAGGTTTGTCTTAACTTAATGGCATTGACTCCGAGACAGGAGTCCAAAAAGGAATAAATATGAAAAAATTACCCTTGGGTGTTCAAACCTTTTCCGAAATAATTGAAGATGGATACCTGTATGTTGACAAAACACAACAGATTGCCGAATTAATACAGAGCAAATACGTCTTTTTATCCCGCCCTCGCCGCTTCGGGAAATCTTTGCTAGTATCCACCTTATCTGAAATATTTTCCGGCAATCAAGCCCTTTTTCAGGGACTATATATCCATGATAAGATTGAATGGCAATCACATCCGGTTATTTTGATTGATTTTAACTGCATTTCCTATTCTAATGACGAGGTGTTTAAAGCCTCATTGTTATCCTTTTTAGATAAGGTTGCTGGCAAGTATGATATTGTACTTTCAAGCCCATTTATCCGGGAACAATTTGCCGAGTTAATTGAAAAGATATATGAAAAAACTCAGCAAAAAGTGGTCATTCTCGTTGATGAATATGACAAACCCATTGTCGATCATATTGATGAGATCGAAAAGGCGAGCGAAAACCGCAAAATACTTAAGGAGTTTTTCGGCGTATTGAAATCTTCTGACCCTTTTCTGCGCTTTGTATTCCTAACCGGCGTGTCCAAATTTTCTCGTGTTTCGATTTTTTCCGAGTTAAACAATTTACGAGATATTACCTTATCGAAACCATTTGCCACATTGTTTGGATACACTCAGGATGAATTGGAAAATTATTTTGGACAACATATTCAAAGTCTTTGTTTTGAATTGGGGCTAAAAAAGGCGTATTTGTTGGCTCAAATTAAGGCTTGGTATAATGGCTATTCATGGAATGCCAAAGACAAAATGTATAATCCGTATTCAATACTCAACTTGTTTACCGAACAACAATTTGACAATTATTGGTTTGCCAGTGGCACTCCAACCTTTTTGATGAAATTAATCAAAAAAACACAACGAGATGTCACAACGTTTGAAAACAAAAAAATCTCAGAACTGATCTTTGACAGTTATAATATTGAGAATTTAAATGTTTTCGCGCTGTTGTTTCAAACCGGCTATTTAACCATCACCTCCATTGATGAAAAAGCGAGAACGCCTCAATATGTTTTGAACTATCCTAATTTTGAGGTTAAAGAAGCCTTTATTACTTATCTGTTTGAAAGTTTTACCAACAATGGATTAGAAGAAATCCAACCGGCAGCGGAAAATTTGCGTACCTATTTAGAGGAGGAAAATCTTGATGGCTTTATGAATATCATCCGTGTCTTATTTGCCAAAATCCCGTATCCGCTACATATTGAAAAAGAAGCTTATTATCATTCGCTATTTTATATGATATTAGTGTTGATGGGCGTTGAAATAGATTTAGAGGTGTTGTTGGCGACTGGGCGGCGCATTGATGGTGTGTTAGCTTTTTCGGATAAAATTTATCTGATTGAGTTTAAATATGGCAAAGCAGGCAGTAAAATTGATAGCTTGGCTAAAAAAGCACTCAAGCAAATCAAGGACAAAAATTATGGTGAACGGTTTTTAAATGATTTACGCCCACGAATATATCTTGGTGTGGGCTTTGCGGGTAAAGAGATTGGGTATAAAACGGAGAATGTTTAGGTGTCTCGTCCAAAATAAATTTTGGACTCCGGAGCACCTATGCCAAAAACGGAGTACCTATGCAAAAAAATCCGATTTTTTGAAAAAATCGGATTTTTGACGGAGCACCTATGCAAAAAAATCCGATTTTTTGAAAAAATCGGATTTTTTTTAACATAGACGCTCAGCTAAAAATCCGATTTTTTCAAAAAATCGGATTTTTTTTGACATAGACGCTCAGTAATATTATCATTATCGGAAATAAAATCAATCATTTATCCTTAACTTAATGGCATTGACTCCAGTAGTACTATTATATGGCACGTATATTGCATTATGGATTAAGCACCGAATTTTATGGCTTGTAATGCTTTAAACCACTCAGAGTGCTATACATGAAACTTAAAACTAAATTCTTAATAGGCTTTTTTTTGATTTCAGCCGCCATCATTTCGGCAGGAATTATTGCTATCAACGAAATCAAAATGTTGTCTTCCACAAGCGAAGAAATCAACTTGAAGAATGCTCCGCTTATCAATGCGGCGATGCAGATTGAATTATCCGCTACACAGGCACGGCTTGGGATTGAAGAGATCATACACGATATCACAGAAAAAGAAGCACTAGAAAATGCAGAAGACGTTTTTGAATTATTCAAAACAGCTTCTTGGTATGCGGATGCCATCCTGAAAGGTGGGAAAAATGTACAAGGCACCTTTTATCCGGTCAATGAACCGGCCATAGAGGATCGTATCCTTTCCCTTAAAACCGAGATAGAAGCGTGTAGGAAACTTTCCCAAGTACGACTGGAGAATTTGTCTAACATCTCTCTCGAAGAACTCTTCCAAAAGAATGAGAAAAGTGAACTCAGAGATGAGGACGAGAAAAGAGAACTCAGAAATGAGGAGGATGCAAAACGCCTAGAATTTGATGATAAGGCATTCCATGAAGAATTTGATGACGCTTTTGCGAAGCTCATACAGAGTGCGATTGAAGTTAAGCATATGCTTCAAGCGAAAATAATGCAAGAAAACCAAAAGATGCTGCAAGAGCGTGCTGAAAGAAGTACGCTAAAGCTTGGTTTTGGAGCCCTATTCACCTTTATCATTGTCTTGATAGGTCTATATTACATCGCTCGTGACATTATAAAAACAGTCGGTGGAGAACCGGCTGAAATTGCCAAAATCACCGAGCAAGTGGCCGCTGGCAATCTTGACATACAATTTCATGAGTCCGACAAACGAGCGGCGAGCGGTATTTATGCAGCTATCCAAGTGATGGTTAAAAAACTCAAAACCATAAACAATGAAACAGAACACCATAATTGGTTGAAAACCGGGCAGGCGCACTTAAATGACCAGATGAGTGGTGAGCTGGATATCGTGATATTGGCTAAGAATATCATCTCCTTCTTGACCAAGTACATAGAGGCGCAAGTTGGCTTATTTTATCTAATAAAAGAATCCAATAAAAAACCCTATCTACAAATGATCGCCAGTTATGGCTATAAGGCGAGCAAAGATCGACCCGAACAATTTGAGATCGGCGAAGGATTGCTCGGACAGGCAGTTTTAGAACAAAAAATGTTCTCCCGCGCCCTCACGCCGGAAGAATACACCTACATTATTCAATCTGGGTTAGCAACCGTGATGCCTCACCATGTATTAATCATTCCCTTTTTGTATGAAAATAGCGTGAAAGGGGTTATTGAAATCGGTTGTTCTAAAAAGCCTACGCGCTTTCAACTGGACTTTCTAGAACATGTGATACTGAATATTGGGGTCGCGGTGAATACCGCCGAGTCACGCACACAGAGGCAAGTTCTCTTAGATCAAACCCAGAAGCAAGCCAAAGAACTGCAAATTCAAAAGAAAGAGGTGCAAGTTCTCTTAGAACAAAGCCAAAATCAGGCCAAAGAACTGCAAGCTCAAAAGAAAGAACTGCAACTGAAACAAGAAGAAATTCAGCAGAGTAATGAGGAACTACAATCTCAAGCCGAAGAATTGCGCCAAAGCAATGAAGAATTGGAGGAACGCACCAAAGAATTAGAGCATCAACAAGACGAAATCACTCAAAAGAATGCCGCGCTAGAACAAAGCCAAATTGAGATGAAACAGGCTCAAAATGAACTTGAGAAAAAAGCCCATGAGCTGGAAGTGGCGAGCCAATATAAATCTGAATTTCTTGCCAATATGTCGCATGAATTACGCACGCCTTTAAACAGTCTGCTGATTCTCGCGCAACTATTATCCAATAACACCGAGGGCAATTTAACTGAGAAACAAGTAAAATATGCAAAAACCCTTCATAGTGCGGGTTCCGACTTGCTGACACTCATCAATGAAATTCTTGATTTATCCAAGATTGAGGCGGGCAAACTGGAAATCCATCTTGAAGAAGTGCCACTGGCAAGCTTGCAGGAAGAGCTTGAACATAAATTCCAGCACGTCGCTACGAAAAAAGGCTTAGCTTTCCACATCACGGTTGCTGAAGACTTGCCTAATGTCTTGTACACAGACGAGCTGCGCCTGAAACAAATCCTCAACAATTTATTATCTAATGCCTTCAAGTTTACCAGCGAGGGCGAAATCCACCTAAGAATGCAGCATCCCTCAAATGAGAAAGTGTCTGCCATGGCGACAAAAACCATTGCAATCAGCGTCGCAGATACGGGCATCGGTATTCCCAAAGATAAACAAGAACTGATATTTCAAGCTTTCCAGCAAGTGGATGGTAGCACTAGCCGGCGCTACGGTGGAACCGGACTAGGGCTGTCCATCAGTCGCGAATTAGCCCGGGCACTGGGTGGGGAATTGCAATTGGACAGTGAAGAGGGTAAAGGCAGTACTTTCACCTTATATCTGCCTGAAATACTACCAAAGGCACCAGCCCGCCTTCTTGATAGCCAGCCAAAGCAGGCAGCGATCAGCACCGAGAAGGGAAAACCGGCAACAGAAGAAATTGTGGATGATAGAGAGGGGTTGAAGCCCACTGACAAATCCATTTTGATTATTGAAGATGATCCTCTATTATCACGCATTCTCATGGAACATGCACGGGAAAATAATTTCAAATGTCTGCTTGCCCAGGATGGCATGTCCGGCTTGCAAATGGCCCAAGCGTACCAGCCTAATGCCATTATCCTTGATATATATTTGCCACAAATAGATGGTCTGACACTCATGGACAGGCTTAAAGAGAATCCAGACACGCGACATATTCCCGTGCATGTGATCTCCGCCTCCGATCAGAGTCAAGAACTCAAAAAAATGGGCGCGATAGGTTATTTACAGAAACCGATCAACATGGAGCAACTGGGGAATGCTTTCCAAAAGATAGAACGGTTTATAAATAAGCGCGTGAAAACCTTGTTGATGCTTGTCGATAACGAAGCGCAAAAACTGCTCAATTTAGTCGGCGGTGACGAAACCACGGTGGCAGTCACGGTGGCAGAGGCTAGAGAGCTGCTAAAAAATACCTCGTTTGATTGTGTTATTATCGACGTAGATGTTGAACAGAAAACTGGCCTCAAACTGCTTGAGCAACTAGACGATAACGATAGCTTCCATAGTCCGCTGATTATCTATGCAAGCCGCGACTTGAGCGAATCTGAGCAAGCCTTATTGCAGCGAGCAGCGGAGAATATCACGATCAAGGCGGTTCGCTCGCCAGAACGTTTATTAGATGAAGCCACCCTGTTTCTCCATCAAGTGGAAGCCGATTTGCCCAAAGAAAAACAGCAAATACTGCGGATGGTGCATGATAAAGAGGCCATCTTAAAGAATAAAAAGGTACTGCTTGTGGATGATGATATCCGTAATACCTTTGCCTTGATGACTTTACTAGAGGACAAACAGCTAGAAATTATCGTCGGAAATTCGGGTCAAGAGGCACTCGATTTGTTGGATAAACATCCAGATATTGACATCGTCTTAATGGATGTTATGATGCCAGAAATGGACGGTTATGAGGCCATGCAAAGGCTCAGACAACAACCGCGTTTCAGTAAATTACCTATTATCGCTGTCACCGCGAAAGCTATGAAGGGTGACAAGGTAAAATGTCTTAATGCGGGGGCGAGTGATTATATATCTAAGCCGCTAGATACCGATAAGCTATTGTCGTTGATGCGGGTATGGCTTTATCAGTAAAATAGTTATTAGTTAATTTATAACTTCAGAAATGATAGCGGCTATTAACAATTAATAACTTAAATTTTCCATAATTCGTTGTTTCGGGAATGGAGTGGAGCGGATTTCCCGAAACTCAGAAGTTTTTTACGGTTTTGTTGATCAGGTTTTTTACGGTTTTGTCATTTCGACGATAGGATAAATCTTAAACGACATCAAATAAGATTTATCCTATCGTCGAAATGACAAAACAGTGGTTTATTATGATAAAATTCGTTGTTTCGGGAGCGGAGCGGATTTCCCGAAACTCAGTCGAATAACTGAAATTTTCCATTTATTTATAACTTCCAATGGAGCTTCAAAATGTCAAATGCTGACTCTCTAAAAATACTGATTGTCGATGACGATCCAAATAATCTACTGAGTTTGCATGGTCTCCTTGAAGAATACCTTTCTAAGGTTCATATTATTGAGGCCAACTCGGGTATAAGTGCTTTAAGTCTTCTTATGAAAGAATCAGTGGATTTGATTTTTCTTGATATACAAATGCCAAAAATGGATGGTTTTGAAACCGCTCAAATGATCCAATCGCGACAGAAGATGCGACATGTTCCTATCGTCTTTCTGACAGCGGCTTATAAGTCGGCAGAATTTCATAAAAAAGGTTTGGAGCTTGGGGCGACCGACTACCTAACCAAACCCATTAATACCACAGACTTAATAGGCAAGGTTAAGACCTATTTGCGCTTAATCCAACAAGAACGTCTACGTCAGGAAGAGCAGCGAGAATTGACTGAGCTACAATTGCTCAAAATGATTATTAATTCCAGTGAAACACTTGAAAAAAAGGCTATCAAGGCGGC
>JBDLJY010000317.1:0-7584 GCA_039714115.1 Pseudomonadota bacterium
ATTAATTTGAGGCTCCACTTTGTCGGCGAGAAATTATTCACATTGGATATGCGGTAAATTTAAAGTCTAAAAGTGTGGCTCAAGCTTAGAAAGACGGGGCGTAGGGGCAATCCCTTGTGGTTGCCCGTGAGCTTTGAATGTTTATAGATTGAAACAAGGGTTAGAGAATGAGGCGTGGATGATTAGGCGTAGTTATTTGGGTGAATATGCGCTTGTGCTAAGACAGTTGCTACATTATTCACGGGCAACCACAAGGGATTGCTCCTACGATCCTCGTCTAGTTTGAAATTCTTTGGGCTTGCAGAGCACGACAAGACTATATACATAAATATCCTAATCCGTTATTTCTGCGCTCCGTGGCTAAAGCTCATTTTCTAGATCGGCTTTATTTTTGCTCTTATATATATATACATTGAGAAATCAAAGATAACTCTTAAAATTATAGTGGCTCTATTAGTCATCAGATTTGCCTCGTCTGATTTGGGATTTAAAATTGGCTTGTCCAAAAAGCGGAACAATTCGACAGATTTTTTAGCAAAAACGCGGTGAATGAGATTAAAGAGAGGTGGCTGCGTATCATACCAGCCGAATGGAAGATTCGTAGTGATTTCGATAAGGGAAGAGAAAATAAATGTCATCTAAAGAAATCTGATTTTTTTGAAAAATCGGATTTCTACAATCTTACTACTCAAGCCCTTTTGGCGAGTTCATTGTCATACTACCTACGTCATGAGGCGCGTATTTTAGCTTTAGATTTTTAAACCGGTCAATTAAAATTATGTTAAATAACAGTAGGTTAAATTTAACTGGCGATAATTTCCATTTGACATGTTAATTAATATTTAACATCCCTTGCTCCAATTAGCTATAAATCAGGTGGATACTACAGGTATGGTTTTATTAGCGAGCGTAGGGTGCGTCATACGTTGGCGAGATAAACCATTAATGTCTTTAAAGCAATTGGAAAATCGCTTAGCCTAATCTTATATATATATAGTAAGAGATGATATTAATCCTGTATTGAAATCGCATTTAAAAAAATGCTCCGGTGAGTCTATGTGTTAAGGCGGAGCAACGACTAAATATATAAAAATTCTATAAATAAAAATAAAGATTCTCGGATTTGTTTAGTTAAAATTTGAGTTAGTTCGTGCGGCTAAAACTTAGAAAAAAGGGGCAACCTCGTAGGGGCAATCCCTTGTGGTTGCCCCTCTTTTCTTAGTAAATTCAGATGATATCGCTCCGCTCGTTACTTCGTTTCACGGATGAATCTCTCTTCACTGTATGCTCTCAAAGCCAAAGTAATCCATCCTACACATCAATGCCATTAAGTTAAGCGCTCGTAGATAATTTTCCTTAACTTAATGGCATTGATTTTCTATATATGGTTTATTTTGGCTCTTATAATATATACATTGTGATATACTATTGAAAGTTTTTATGCTTTTGACTCAAAATATCAAAAGTAGGGGCAATCCCTTGTGGTTGCCCCCGTGAGGGATTAGGTTTAAGTCAAAGGAGACCATTTTTATGCGTGAATTTAACACCGCTGGGCCGTGTAATCCGGCCTTACATTACACTGTCATGCGTGAGGCCTTAATTGCCAAAGGCAAAGAAAAAGTGCGAAAAGGACGATATTTCACCCTTTTTGCCCCCAGACAAACTGGAAAAACGACTTACTTTCAACTCTTACTTGAAGCTGTTAAGAAAGAAGGTTTTACTCCGATCTGGATTAGTTTTGAGAAATTGAAGACAGTGACGAGAGATAGGTTTTACCGAGATTTAAATAATCAGCTTCATCAAGAACTCGCAGAACATCAAATTGAATTAGAACATACCATTGCTGATCAGATTGATGTGGTTGAATTGTTTGAAAAGATCAAGACTCAATCTGTTGTTCTTGTGATAGATGAATTTGAAGGCATACCTGATTCCGTATTAAGCGAGCTTATGCACGCTTTTCGGCAAATGTATCATCGAAAAAAATATCATGCCCTCCATTCCCTGATCCTTGTCGGCGTGAGTACAATCGCAGAACTTGTCATCTCCTCCGCCTCACCCTTCAATGTGGCAGAAGAGTTAAAAATCTCCTATTTTACCCCAGCAGAAGTCAATCAATTGATTGAGCAATATGTGGTAGAATCTGGCCAACAATTTGAAAATGCGGTGATAGAGGCCATTTATGACAATACTAAAGGCCAACCTGGACTCGTTTGTGCGCTTATCGCACATATGCTAGAACAAGTCGCCACAAATCGCACTGTGACAATGGATGATTTTTTATTGACATTAAATGACTTCTTAAAGTCAAAATATGACAAAAACATCCTGAATATTGTCCAAAAAGCCAAAGAAAAAAAGGCTTTTATGTGCCGTTTATTATTTGGTGAACAGCCCATCGATTTTAATGTCGATGTTGAAGACATCGCTTATTTACATGCCAATGGTGTCATAGATAACATAGAGGGTTATGTGGGCATATTAGTGCCGTTATATAGCAAGCGTATTATCACAGCATTTCGTCCAGTGTCCAATGGCGAAAGAAGACATTATGGACTTGATGTCAATGGCAACTTTGATGAGTATCTGAAAGAGGGTGGATTAAATATCCACGCCATACTTAACAAATACCGGCAATATGTGCGGAGGCGTGGATTCAAAGCCTTTGATGCTGAAAACCTGAAAGAGGCGGCTTGGCATTACTCCCTTGATGGTTTTATTAACTTTTTCATTGAAGCCCTAGAAGGACAAACTTTTATAGAAGTCCCTTCTGGTGCTGGACGAACGGATATTTTAATTGTTTATAAGAATCGCCGGTATCTCATTGAAACCAAAATCTTTAGCGATAATACCCGTTTAAAGAAGGGTAAGGGACAATTGGCTGAATATCTTAAATCTGAAGGGTTGGATGAGGGCTATTATGTGGTGTTTAGTAGTCTGCATACTGATGAGAATACGCTTTATTTTGAGGAAGAGATCAAGAGTAGGCGAATTTATACTTATATTGTTTGTACCCACTTTCCAACACCGAGTCGTCTCCCAGTGCCGGAGGAGTTGAAACAAGTCACACAAACTGAACTGCTCACACGTCGTCGTGATCTTTTAGATGTGCTGGTATTGCGTTTTGATCCGCCATCTTCCCTTTATCAACAAATTGAACAAGACTTGTCGAATTTCACCGACGTAACTCTATTGAAAAAATTGTTAGCGGCGGCGGTTCAGTCGGAGGATGTGACGGCTTTTCAAAGTGTCATGGAGAATCTTTAACCTTAATTGTAGTTAAAATTTGAGTTAGTTCCTGCGGCTTAGAAAAAAGGGGCAATCCCTTGTGGTTGCCCTCGTGAGGGATTAGGTGTGCTCGGTTGTCCCTTTTTGTCAAATCTGCTCGACGTGCGAAACGGAGCGGAGATCAATCAATATATGCATTCCCACGCTGAGCGTGGGAACGAGAGAAATCCGATTTTTTGGAAAAATCGGATTTCTACAATCTCACTACCCAAGCTCTTTTGAAATTTGCTCTGCTCCCTTAAAATCAGATTCATAAAGGTGGGCTGCCGCAATTGTTACCCTTAGTTCACCCCGATTGACTTTCAGCCCTCTCTCATCTAAACGAGAAAGCATCAGACGCTGAAGTTCATACAATCCCTTAAAATTGCCGTGAGAATGCCACACATTTTGGGAGCGAAACTGGGCAAAAAAATGCAATTGTCCATCACGTATCAGGGGCAGAATGTGAGTTAAGCAAGCCATACGTTTTATACCGGGTTGGATTTTTTGTTCCCACTCAAGTGGGTGTAACAAGTTGATGGCAACGGACTTTGAGTCTGGGCGTTTGGTGAGCCGTTCAATCGCAGCTTTAAATTGATCGCCATAAGGATTAATGAAAATGCGATAACCGTAGCTGCCGCCCAGCTCTTTGTCAATTTCGGGGGAGAGCACTTTTTTCACATACTGTGCCTGCCGCGCCATATCCATCAATGGATGTACGTCTTCAAAGTCCGCATATGGGGTAAAATAAATAGTCACCCCAAACTGTTCTCGAATCTCTTGCCCGTCATCGACACCCGTTGTACCGTTATTAGTAAATGACACATAACGAGCCCAAACGTCACCCAAGAAATCACCGTCGATTTTTTGTCCAATATTATTCATCACAACCTCTAATATTCTGAAAAGTTGCGGTATTCTATTTAGCCCCTAATGACATTGCAGCGTATCCAGCGAGCGTAGGGTGCGTCATACGCACCGTCGGCGAGATCAAATCGACTTACATGCAAGCCTTAAATATAATAAGAGATGGAATAAATGCTCCGGTGAGTCTCAACTTTAAAAAAAACCTTGAATCACGGATTTGACGGATTACTCGGATGGCACGGATTAAAAAAAAGTAGGTGCGTCATACGCACCGTCTAAATGCTCCGGTGAGTCTCAACTTTAAATAAAAAAACCTTGAATGACGGATTACTCGGATGGCACGGACTTTAATCCGTGTCATCCGTCATAAAAAAATATAATTCCACTCAAATATAAACCACAACATGCCCGTTGAGATGGCCCTTGTACTTAGCATTGCCATTGATATTCACTTTGCCGTTCCCCGGCTTTGAGTCGAAGTAGGCTTCTCCATTGTCATTCGTCATGACGGCTGGCATAACGCCACGAAGCGGTCCGTCAAAAGTAAGCGATACTCTTTCGTTACTGGCGGGTTCGCCAGTGCTGTTGCGTATGACTTGAATTGTGATCATCGAAATTTTGTCCTTTAAAAATGGCTAAACTTTACTGAGCAGGTTGCAAACCTGCTCCGGCAAAGTATTAATATGTGTAGGGTGCGTCCTACGCACCATCTTTCTATGATCTATTTACCAAGGTGCGTGGGACGCACCCTGCACTCGCTAGTATATTAACGTTGTCTGGAGTCCAATATTTATTATAAGTACAATTGAGACTTGTGTATAAGTGAGTGCGTGCAGGCGTGGGAATGCAGTTGATACGCGCCAGCGTCTAGTGGGAAGGGAGGCTGGTGTTTGGAGAAAAAAACCTCATGGGGATGCGTATCGTAGTAGGCGATTTTCGCTGTTTCGAGGATGGAGCTGAGCGGATTTCCCGAAACAACTGATCGCCAGAAAATAATTTCATATGTTGATTTTAACAACGCTCGGTGCAAATCCCCATAAACGCAGCAAGTTCCCAAATCGAATTTGGGAACTATATTTTGGCTTAACCATCAGATGTACCTCTTACCTGTTGAAGGGCTGTCTCAATAAGTTTTTTTTGTTCTTCTGAAATATTTTTATTATCAAGTGCTTGAATAATATCATTTTCTACTTGATTCACATATTCATTCATTTGCATATTTTCTATGACTTCCTGTTCTGCTAGAACTAATATGGATGCTTGGCGTATAGGATCGTCAGTGTTGATAATCATCTCTGTAATTATTTTTGCTTTATCAAACTCATTTGAGCTGGTAGCTGATGCATAAGCTTCCACCCAACTATAATAAGCATTTATTTGTTCTATAGAAATAGTGGTATCTTCGATAGACAAATTTGGTTCTTGTGCTTTTACATAGTCTGCTATTCGTGGCTTTATATCTTGATTAATGAATTGTGCCGCATTTTTGTCTTGCAATGCAGTGTATAATTGTTCATTAAGAGTTTGTTGAACTGGGTTTAATGATGAATCTTGAGACTGTAATGAATCTAGCAATGAAGGCAAAAATTCAGCCTGTGTTTCGTGGCTAGCAAATGCCACTTCTACTGATAGAGACATAATTTCTTGTTCTGAAATTATGTTATTACCAGTGGATAAAAGATCACGAATCACTGATACAGCTTCTTCTGCTGGTACCACAGATGGGTATAATAAAAGAGTTTCACGAACAATTTCAGCATCTTCGCCATATTTTAGCTGGTGCGTAAACAATTTTTGAATCAGTTCGCTTTGTTCACCAATAAATTGAAGTTGTTCAGGCGTTTGTTTATCAATATTTTCTATCCCTAAATTAGAACGCATTAGATGCAAGAGTTGTATTTTTATTGCACTAGGTATATCAGATAAAAATGAATTAATAAACTCACCAGTCAATTCAATGGGTTGTAGAGCCTCCAAATAATCTAAAATATAACCGCCCTTATCAGATTCAATTCCGAAATAGGCTGCTACATCCCACAAAGCATAAATTTTATCTATGCGGGGAATATCTTTGTCTTCAATAAAATCAATAATATTGTCGTCAATTTCCGTTATGTTATCATGATTTGGATCAAAATATTTCAAACTGTTTTGGATAACAGCTATTTTATCTTCCAATTGGTGAGTAGAATTTTCCGCAGAAGTGTTATTCTCAGATTGTGTTTTTTTTACTTCAGTTTTAGGCGAAACATCAAAGTAATCGTCTAAACGTTGCATAAGAGCATCCGTTGAAATAAAACGCCGAGGTTTGGTGGAAGGTTCTACCGCACTGGGAAAAGTGGTTAACGTTGGTATTGTGTTTTGGATATCCGAGTTATTTTCTTTGCCACTCAAAAGCCAAGAAACAAGCAAGATAATAGTAAGTAATACACCGACTATTACAGGTGCAAGGATTTTTAGGTTCATATCTGATCCTCATAAAAACAATCCTGAAAAAGTGTCCTAAAACCTTTTATCACCATTTTTTAGGACACTCTAAAATAGAACATTTTAGAAAATGTTAATAACGGGTTTGGGGCATGCTGTTATACACATGACGTGGGGTGTAGTAATATACCAATGTTTTACCAATGCCCTTTTTATAGGCATAGTTAACAAAGGTGTCGCAGCGAAATTTTGCATTGACTCTTTTCCATTCATACCTTATACACCGTCCCCCATACCACCTTACACATTGTCGCTTGTATCCGCCTTCGCGCCACAGGGGCGTTCTTGCGTACTCTGGATTGTAATAGCGTTGTTTCCAACCAGCTTGTATAACCTTGTAGTGATTGCTACCTATGCCATATTTCGCTCCCCAGTATGAAGTAGCTTGTTTAAACTTACTCAAGCTATTCATCTGTATGACGCGGCTCTCATCCAGCACTTCAAGGACACGACTTCCACTCCAAATACCAACATGCCCAAACGATCTTAGCCACCTATCGTTGAGATCACGACCAACAATATCTCCTACGGCTTTTGGATCACCAGCAAATGCTGGGGTTGTAATTATTAACGTCAGGAAAAGCAAAATCACGGGTTTTGGGTTTAACATATAGTGTTTCTCCTATGGATTTGGTGACTAAGTAAATTGTCAAAATAAAAATCAAAAGGTAGATTTAGCTCTCGTTTCACTTGTCCTATGCTTACTGATAGAATAAAAACTATTCATTGACTTCATGGAAAAAAACTTTGCCATATCTGGTAAAATTTTTTGATACAATATTCTAATGTTAAAATATAATATAAATAAGGTTACCCATTTTAACGTCTCAATAAAAATTGTCATCTGATTTATGATCACCAAATTCTCAAATTGTAATCATCTCTCAGTGACTCATTTTCATAGTTACCCATTTTAACGTCTCAATAAAAATTGTCATCTGATTTATGATCGCCAAAATCTCA
>JBDLJY010000318.1:0-7546 GCA_039714115.1 Pseudomonadota bacterium
TGCTCAAAATGACATCATATATCATAATTTATCTCCTTGATAAGTCCAAAAGAAATTTTGGACTCCAATATAACAAGTTCACATATCAAACTTGGTTACATTATGTAAAATTCAAAAGGAAAGGTCTAGTTTTATTAATCTGGCCGTCACAAAACGACACGGATTAATAATCTATCTTACTGATTTAGATATAATATTTTTTTTTATATTTTTTAGTTATGTCACTCATAATTAAAATTATATATATTAAGACTCCGTCAATCCTTTTGAATTGTAAGATTTCTTGCCGCTGCTTGAAGTACAACGGATTGGTCCCGTAGGGAACTTATGAAAAAAGCACGATTTTTTTTGCCTGAGCAGGTTGAGTTTGTCCGTTACACCCGCTATGACAAGGTAAACTTAATGGCATTGAGCCGAGTGTTACCCGGTTTTGAACCAAGCCCGATTATTTTTCTAGGTCATGATGAGAAAGGCGCATTGGACGCATGGTATTAGCAACACCAGTAAATAGTCCAAGCGCATATAGCACCACCGAAGTCATAAAGCCCAAATGAAATAAGAACACACTACCAATACCGATAACACCGGGTATAGTGGACACGGTAAGATTGGTTTTCATGTTCTCGTCTAATGCTTGGGTAATCTGTAGCAAATCAAGTAGCCGTTCCAGATTGGCATCCATTAACACAATCTGCGCGGTATCGGTTGCAATGGTAGAAGCGCCAGATAAAGAAATAGACACATCTGCTTGGGTAAGTGCAATAGAATCGTTAATACCGTCTCCTACAAAGCAGACGTTTTTGCCCTCCTGTTGTAATTTTTCAATTAATTGCGCCTTGTTTTCCGGTAAGGTATTGGCAAAATAATTCTGAATACCAAGTTGTTCAGCCAATTTTCTGGTTGGTCCTTCCTGATCGCCAGAAATAATGTATAAAGCCAAACCCCGTTGTTGCAATTGCTCAATCACTTTTTGAGCTTCAGGGCGTAATCTTGCTTCCAGTTCGATGGCACCGGCTAGTTCATCATCAATAGCAACCATGATCAGTGAATTACCCAGCTCATTACAATGCTCGTATATTGCTTGGATATTTTCCGGAATACGGATGCCTTCCATCTGCATGAAACGCTCGCTACCGACGCGGAGCAGCTTGTTAGGAAGTTGCACTTTGATACCGTAGCCCACTTCATAATGTGCTTGTTGAGGCACCTGTAAAAGTAGTTGCCGTTCAGTGGCGGCTGCTAAAATCGCCTGAGCAACTGGGTGTGTTTGCCGATATTCTGCGGTTGCGGCGTAGCTTAGTAATTCGTTTTCAGAAAGCAAACTGCAAAGATGAATCTTGCATACTTGAGGCTGTTCCAGTGTCAGCGTGCCAGTTTTATCGAAGACAATGGTGTCGATTTTGTTCATCAATTCGAGCGAACGCCCATCTTTGATAAGAATGCCATGTTGAGAGGCAGCCTTCAAAAAATTCAGCAAAGTCATGGGGGCAAGTAAACGCAAATTGCCACCGGGATAATTACCTAGTAGAGCGAGTGCGCCATTGGAACCAAAAAGTGGTAAAGCGACACCACTCAGCAGCAAAGTTGGCAATGCGGACTTATCTGTTAGTTTTTTTCCCCGCGTCTGAATGGATAAGGTAAAATTGCTCATTTCGCTAAGAATTTTACCAATTTGTGCAGCTACGGTTTCCTTACCCGTTTTTTCCACTTGGATATGTAGTTTACCGGACAGTACTAGCGTTGATGCAAAAACAGAATCGCCAACCGTTTTTTCTGCTGGTTGCGCTTCACCGGTCAGACGGTGTTGATCAATAGAAGCAATACCCTGCCTGATGATACCATCGGCAGGAATGATTTCACTCGCATGCACGACAATAGTATCGCCAACTTGGAGTTGCTCAAACGGCGTTTCAATTTCTACCCCATTAACTAATACCCAGATGGAACGAGGTTGTTCACCAAAAACATTGATTAAATTTTGGCGTGAAGAATCTTCTGTTTCAGCCAGTATTTTTTCGCTGAGAAAATAAATACCAGTCCCCACCGCAACCCAGAAATAATATCCATTTACCAGTGCCCCTGTAATCCATAGCCCATCCACCACTTCTATACGTAAACGTTTTTCTATGAATAAAGTAGTATATGCGGTTTTCAAACGGTGCATGGCTATATAAAGCAAAGGAAAAATACTTACCAGCAATAAGGGTGGATAAATCAGATAACCAGATATGATTAAACCTAAAGATACTAGAGAAATATTCAGTTTATTACGCGCTTCTATTGCAGCCTTATTAATGCGATTGACTGATGACATCTTCTGTGATGGCTGTTTGATAATACTGGTATTAGATTTTGAACGATCTTGTTTAACTTTAGCCAAGGGAACCAGTATCCTTTGCTTTGAGGCATGCTTTTTGGCCTTATACAGCCTTAAGCCAGAATACCAAACTCCACTAACAATCATAGTTGTCAACAACATATTGAAGTCCTTTATACTCATCCAGAAAAGTTTTCTCCTTGCAAAAACTGCAGCCGGTTTGGCAAACGCTGTTTTGGAAAAAACTTATCTGGACAAATATACTTCTAAGCCTGAAAATTAAAAAACTATACCTCAATCAGAAACCCATCAATCTTCTAATCCTCTTAAATCAAAGTTAAAGGACACAATTAAAGCTATGCAAAAAATGTTCCGTTCTTGATTGAGCTAAACCAGTTTTTATATTAATTTAACAAATATTCAAAATATTCGTAACGTTCGCCAAGATAGCGTTTAGCCATTTGCATTAGCTGCTCTTGGGTTAATGAAGATGGATATTGGCGAGCAAGATCAGAGTCTTGGAAAATTGGATATAAACTGGTAATTGCAAGAATATAAAATAGATCGTGCTCCATTTTATAGCTTCTGCGCTGCTCACTCGACCAACTGCTTTGAATCGCCTTTCTGTGTTTCTTGAGTAGAAATAAATAAGGGACAAAGGCATTCCACAGTTTTCCAGATATTTGTCTGATTTGTTCCTCATGTGCATTGGGGAAATAGCCTATTAAGCACTCAGACAAGGGATCATATTCCAGCAAATTCTTCAGTGTATAGTGATCTAATGAAGAAGGTGTGCCAAATTTTCCCACTAAGCGATACACTAAGGAACCTAGATCGCGTAAAACTTGAAGCCTTTGCTGTTCTGCCGACAATTCATTGAGTTCACGTACAGAATCAAGATCGGTTAAAAACGCAGTTTTTTGTGAAAAGTCATATTCAATATTAGACCATTCAGGAGAGTAACGGTATAAGCCGGCTACACTGAAATCATGCATGATTTTACCGATTTGCCTCGCCAGAGTATTGACGGCTTGCATACGCACGGATTCCTTAGCTGGATCACCTTCAATTCCCAGCGATGCACAAACATGATCGTAATAAGCATCAGCCTCCTTGTTTTTGCCACGTTGGGTAGCCGCAAGATATTGTACCTCGGACAGGCGATAGGGAGCGGGTTCAGAAGATAGCGTAATCACTGCCCCCATCGGCTCGCCCCGAAATTCAAGATCTTTGTATTGAATAACCACTAAGGGAATAATGGTAGGAATATTATTTTCATAAAGCGTTTGTGCATTACGGTATTCATTGAGGCCACGTTCGTACACAATCCCCCCAATGGGTGCTAAAGCACCATAAACAAGAGCATACTCCCCTTCTTTATTGATACCAACATGGGGATAGGTGACAAAACTCTCTAAGGGTTTTGTAGTTGGTGGCTGCGGCTCATCACTATAGTTTCCCAAGATTCTATCGCGGTAATGTCCAAGTGAGGCAGGATCATAAACGCCTACACCTTTTAGTTTTGCCACAGTGAGTTGACGTTCTGGCTGATCTTTTAAAATTGCTGGTTGTTTCAGTATTTGTCTTGCAACCCGACCACGACGTAGAAATGTTGGTGTTTGTTTCCAACTTGCAGCCGCTAACAAACTTTCAAATTCGCTATCTTGGATATCAACACCAGCATAACGATGTGTGATCTCATATTCGAGTTCCTGCGTCACAAATTAACTCCTCTTAAAATTAGTAATGGATGATTCATTGATGTTTACCGATAGACAAAATTTCGACCATGCAATAATAAAATGCTTCGTCATCCAATATATAATGATCTGAACTCGGATTAAAATAACTAGCCCAAGCCGTCATTCCCTCTTCGGTTAAATAGGGCATTCCAGTTTCCAGATACCATTTGGCATTTTTGGCAATGTAGTTTTTTTCCAAATCCGACAGGGGAAAATATTTTTGTAGCGCGTAAGCTTTGGTTTCGAGATTAACCAATCCGATTTTTATAAAAATAAACGGGGGTTTGTGTGTCGTTTGCTGGCATATACTATTCCTTTCTTGTTAGATGTAATAATCCTAATACTCCCACGCACCTGACACGGGAATCAGTGTGCTTGTGACATAGGCGGGACTATCTTTAACAAGCCAACGAACGACCTCCACGATTTCATCGATTCGTCCCATCCTAGCAAAAGGAATGGTTTTAATAATATCCTGTCTTTGCTCTTCAGGATAGGATGCAGTGGAATCATCAATAAAACCGGGACAAACCATATTAACCCGAACACCAAAGCTAGCTAGACGGGTAGCCAGTGATTTAGTCAAAACCACCAAACCCGCTTTGGCAGCGCAAAATCCGCCGCTGTCTTCCCGCGACTTCAAGTATTCAACGCCGGCATAGGCAAAATTGATAATATGACCTTGAGATTGAATGAGGTAATCTTTGGCATAATGTACCATGTTAAAAACAGCGTTCAAATTAAGATCAACGTCGTTACGCCAAGCTTGCGGGGTTGTCTCTAGGATATCCTGGCAGACAAAAGGGCCTAAAGTGTTGATCTGCAAATCGATACGGCCAAAGGCATCGATTGTCTCCTCAATCATTCGTTTGGCGGTTGCCTCTTCACTGAGATCACCGCGCAACAGTTTTACACGAGTGCCATTACTTTCCACTTGCTGCTTCAAGGCTTGTGCTGCTGATTCGTTGTTGAAATATTGCAGTGCCATATCGTACCCTTGTTGCGACAACATCAAGGCTATCGCTTGTCCAATGGCTGCGCTTGAGGCCGTAATAACGGCGATTTTTCTGTATTTTATTGGCATAATCTTGACTACTGGGTCACTTCCTGAATTGTTTTGAGTAAGGTTGAACCAATTGTCTGGATATCGTTTGACGTTAAGGAAAGTGGCAACCTCATATCACAGGCGAAAGGTAAAATGCGCTCGGCTTGCGGCAAATGAATATTTTCTATGCCATCAATGTATTTCCAGCTTTTGAAAAAACGTGGGCTGCCTTCGTAGCCAAATGTTTTAACGGGTATACCTTGTTGGGCAAGCAAACTGAGAAAGCGATCACGCTGTTCGGCAGTGACTTTTTTCAAATTAAACTGAAATGTATCCGCACCGCGTCTGACCCGACTGTCCGTCCTCGGAATATAAAGATAGTCTGACTGCGAGACAATATTGACCAGCATCTTATAGTTTTGCTGGTATGTTTCGATCCATTCATCAACCAGGTGGAGTTGTGGTCGTAAGATAGCAGCGGCCAGATTAGACATTCTCATGCTGATATTAGGAATATATTCCTGATAGCGTTCCAAATACTGGGATTGGAAAAAATGTTTTTGCCAGAATTTTTCCTGCGAACCAGCGTAGAGGACACCTTTAGCAAAAATTTCCTCGTCGTTGGTGATCAGAAAACCGCCTTCGCCCGCATTGATGATCTTGTGTGTTTGTGTACTAAAACAACCGGCTTTACCGAAAAGACCAGTATGCACGCCGTCATACTTACTACCCAAGCTATGGGCACAGTCTTCCATGAGGGTAATGCCATGTTCTTCGCATATATTTGTGACGGTTTCCATGTCTGAGAGGTGTCCCCGCATGTGGGAGAGCAGTAAAACCTTTGTTTTTGGGGTAATCTTTCGTTTTAGATCCTCAGTATCAACACCATAATCCTCTGTGCAGTCCACTAGAACCGGTATGGCACCGGCATTCACAATTGCGCTGGGAACCGCAGTATAGGTAAATGCTGAAGTCAAGACCGGATCGCCCGGTTTTACACCTAATGACCGGAGCGCGATATACATGGCACTGCCGCAGGAATTGACCGCTAGTGCGAAATTTGAACCGACATATTCAGCAATGTCTTTTTCAAATAGTGCAACTTCTGATTCCTCGGGATTTGTTGAGCAATAGCGGTAAAGCGCACCGCTTTCCATCAATTCCAGCGCTTTCTTTACTCCAATTTCTGGGATGGGGGAGAATTGTGATAGTTTTTTCATAAAAATAGTCTTTATTAAAGAAAACGTAGTATAAATTTATCTGACTGGGGGATATAGCGTGTTATCCACGCTTCTTACCAAAAATAGCACTGCCGACGCGGACATGCGTTGCGCCTTCTTCAACCGCAATTTCAAAGTCACCGCTCATACCCATTGACAGTTCTTTTGCCTTTAGCTCTGGTAGCTCTGCGTTCAACCATTCAGAAAGTTGGTGCAGGCGCTTGAAAATATTGCGGATAATGTCTTCCGGTGCCTTGAAGGGGGCCATAGTCATCAGACCGCGAATGCTCAGGTTTGGTAGGGCAGCAATGGCTTTGACAGCTTCTAGCAAGATATCACGCTGTTCCTGATCATTTTCCCAGTTAGCACAATTGAAGCCACCTTTGCTTTCTTCACCAGAAACATTGACTTCGATAAACACAGGTAAAGTACGATCCAATTCCTGCAACTGCCTTGACAGGTGTTCAGCGATCTTCACACGGTCAACTGCATGAAAATAATGTGCATGCTCTGCCACAGGTTTGCTTTGGCGGGTTTGCAGATGACCAATAAAATGCCATTGTAAGTCCTTCAGATGACTGAGTTGGATGGCCTTTTCTGCTAATTCCTCAGCACGGTTTTCACCAAAGTGACGGATACCCGCTTGATATGCAGCAAGAATATCTTCAACCGGCTGGGTTTTGCTGACGGCAACCAATGTGACATTGTCGGCAGAACGATCTGCACGATCTGCGGCTTGCTGGATACGGTTTAATACATTTTCGACTAGTTGCTTTTTATCTTTCATACGCTATCATCATCGCTATTTATTGGACAACCAAGAGAACCCTCTAAAACGATGTTAAATTATGTCAAATTAAAAATTAAAAGTCTAGTTTTATTAATCTGGCCGTCACAAAACTACACTGATTAATAATCTATCTTACTGATTTAGATATAATATTTTTTTTATAATTTTTGTTTATGTAAATCATAATTTAAATTATATATATTAATACTCCGTCAATCCTTTTGAATTGTAAGATTTCTTGCCGCTGCTTGAATTCGTCCAAAATAAATTTTGGACTCCAACTTACATTTTTACGGTATTTTGGAGTCCAAGATTTATCTTGGGCGAGTCCCAACTTATATAGATTTGTCCGCCAAATGCACATCAGAAACTTGCTCTTGTGCCAGCACGATGGCGGCTGAATCCAATTCAGCTTTCCCTGTGCCCATTAAG
>JBDLJY010000319.1:0-7492 GCA_039714115.1 Pseudomonadota bacterium
AATTGAACGATTTATCATACTAATTAAATTTTATCATGCTAATTGAATTGTTCTTACTCAGTGGTGCCTCGACTTACTGGTTAACCTCTAAGCGAAGCAAATCTCCTCTAGATAAGGAGTTAGCACCGGTAGATAGTGTTCAAACATCACACCCAAAAGGATTTAGTCCTATACAACTGTTTAAAGACGTGAAAAGTGCCCTGATCGGTGATGAACGTCAACAACAATTAAGCTCAGACACGGAATTAAGCAAGGAAATGCAACAAGCCCGGCAGAATCTCAACCGCAATCTCATGATTTCCGCTGGGGCGGTTATGATGGCTTTACTGGGAGGAGTATCTCCACTCTTTACCATGCTGGGTACTATTTCCGTACTATATTTATCACGCGATGTTTTTCACTTGATTTGGCGTGATTTTAAAGACGGACACTTTATCACTGTGTTTCTAATTGGCGGAATTACGGTAGTTGGCATGATTGCCAGCGGCCATTTAGTATTGGCTGGGTTAGGTGGATTTATAGGTGGATTACTTATTAAAATTATCCAGAAAACTGAAGATAATTCAAAAAAACAACTGATCAATGTTTTTGGTGGTCACCCGCCACAAGTATGGCTGGAAAAAGATGGTGTGGAAATCCAAGTCGATTTTACTAGCATACAAGTAGGCGATATTGTGATTGTCAATGCCGGAGAAATAATCCCGGTGGATGGTCAGATTCAGCATGGTTTGGCTACCGTTGACCAACATATCCTCACGGGTGAAAGTCATCCAGTAGAAAAAGCCCCCGGGGATAAGGTGTTTGCCGCAACGCTGTTACTGTCTGGACGCATTAGTATCCAAGTTGAAACGGCAGGAGAAGAAACCGTTGCAGCCCAAATCGGTCAGGTGCTTAATAACACTCAAAACTATAAAGATAGTCTGGTTGCTCGTGGACGAGAAATTGCGGATGCCTTTTTACCTCTCAGATTAGGCCTCAGTGCCATCACTTGGCCATTGATGGGAGCGAATGCTGCTATAACGGTACTCTGGTCATCCTTGGGCGCTAACATGGTCCACGCAGGCCCGCTCACTGTCCTGATCTATTTACAAATTCTCTCCCGCCACGGCATTCTGGTCAAAGATGGTCGAGTACTGGAATCCCTGCGCCAAGTTGATACTATAATCTTTGACAAAACCGGCACCCTGACTTTAGAACAACCTACTGTAGGCAAGATTCACAGCTTGAGTGGCTGGGATGAAAACACCCTGTTAGGCTATGCGGCGGCGGCTGAATATCGTCAACCTCACCCGATAGCCAAAGCCATTGTAGATAAAGCTGCCAGCAGAAACTTAGAACTGCCAGATTTAGAAGCAGCCAACTATGAAGTGGGCTACGGCATTAAAGTCACAGTCAATGGGCAATTGATTCGGGTCGGTAGTGCCCGTTTCATGAAGCGCGAAGGTATTGAACTACCAGAAGTCGCTCAAGACATCCAAGCCCAAGCAGAGATAGAAGGTTTTTCGCTGATTTATGTTGGTATCAATCAACAACTTGGCGGTATCTTGGAAATGCACCCCAGCATCCGTCCTGAAGCCATCGAAATCATTCAGCACCTGAAACAACGCGGGATGAAACTTTACATTATTTCCGGCGACCATGAACAGCCCACTCGTCATATGGCAGAAACTTTGGGCATCGAGCACTACTTCGCGGAAGTTTTACCAGAAAACAAAGCTAAATTGGTTAAACAACTGTGTGAACAAGGCCGATTTGTCTGCTTTATCGGCGATGGTATCAACGATGCGATTGCCCTCAAATCAGCCCAAGTTTCTATTTCCCTTAAAGGGGCTTCCACCGCTGCTATTGATACTGCCCAAATTATCCTGATGGACGGAACTTTGAACCATCTTGAACTACTGTTCCATCTTGCCGATGAGTTTGAAAACACCATGCACACCAACTTCATTTTCACCATTGTGCCCGGTGTTATCTGTATTGGTGGGGTATATCTCTTGCACTTTGGCATTGCAACAGGAATGGCACTATACTATGTGGGCTCTGTTGTCGGAATGTCTAATGTCATGTTGCCATTGGTGAAGCATCAGGAGAATAAGCCGCAACTGCCTGATAGTGCATAAAAATAAAAAAATTAGGTAAAGTAACATTGCTAAGTTAATAATTAATAAGTAAGAGGAGATATTATGGAAATAAAAACCGTTGGTGTTATCGGAGCAGGCGTGATGGGAGTTGGTGTCGCGCAAAATTTGGCTCAAACAGGGCATCAAGTTGTCCTCATTGATATTTCGGAGGATGTTTTGGCACATGCCAAACAGGAAATTCGGAATAACATCCGTTTTCAAGGCTTCGGGAAGAAAAGTGTCGAGGACCCAGAAAACATTTTGCAGAAAATTACCTTTACCACCGAGTATCAACTGCTCAAAGATGCTGATTTTGTGGTTGAAAATGTGGTAGAAAAGTGGGACCTTAAAAAGGAGGTTTACGCGCAAATGGATGTAATCTGTCCCGAACATTGCATCTTTGCTGCCAATACCTCGGCGATTTCCATTACACGTATTGGTTCAGCCACCAAACGGCCTGCCAAAGTGATTGGCATGCACTTTATGAACCCGGTGCCGATGAAAAAGACGGTTGAAACCATTCGCGGTTACCATACTTCTGAGGAAACCATTGAAACCTCGAAAAAGTTTTTAGCTCAAATGGGTAAAGACTGCATTATTGTGAATGATGGGCCCGGCTTTGTGGCAAACCGGTTGTCTCACCTTTTCATGAACGAAGCTGCAAATCTCGTCATGGAAAATATTGCAGAACCGAAAGACATTGATGACATCTTCAAAAAATGTTACGGACATGCAATGGGACCTCTGGAAACTGCTGATTTAATCGGACTTGATACGGTTGTCGATACGCTGCAAGTCTTGTATGAGAGTTATCAGGATTCTAAATTCCGCTGTTCTCCTTTATTGAAAAAAATGGTTGATGCTGGCTTGTATGGTCGTAAAAGTGGTCAAGGTTTTTACACTTATCAACGGGTGTAATTGCACCCCCTTACAACTGCAATAACATTTCTCTGAAAACAATCTCTCTTAAAAGGTAATTGCATGGCCACAATTTTGGAAAAAACGAAGTCGTTTATGGCTCAGTTTATCAATGTCAACGTAGCGGATGATGAAGATATTTTTGCGTCAGGTTTAGTCAATTCGCTGTTTGCTATGCAACTGGTATTGTTTATCGAAAAAGAATTCTCAATCAAGGTTGAAAACGAAGACCTTGACTATGATAATTTCAGAACCTTGAACGCCATTGTCGGCTTTATTGAACGAAAAATTTGAGAAAAATTGCCGAGGTTTTGAAAACCTCGGTGATCTCGCTCTCATAATCAGGAGAAAAAATGAAAATTGAATTAACCCCTAAACAAGTACAGGAACAGGGTATTTTCAGAGCTTTTGTTTCTGAAGAAATTGCACCTTATGCGGATCAATATGATCAAGCTGAATGTACGCCCGATAATGTTGTTAAGAAACTCGCGGAAATTGGCTATTTAGGTGCGATAATCCCTAAAGAACAGGGTGGACAAGAAATGGATGCGATCACCTTTGGCCTTCTGTGTGAAGAAATTGGGCGATGCAGTGCTTCATTGCTCAGTTTGCTGACTGTTCATGGCATGGTTTGTCAGGCGATTCTTAAATGGGGGAGTGCTTCTCAAAAAGCACATTGGCTCCCTAAATTAGCCACAGGTGAAGCGATTGGTGCTTTTGGTTTAACTGAACCCAATGTAGGGAGCGATGCCAAAAGTGTAGAAACGACTGCGGTGTTTTCCGATAACTCGTATATTTTAAATGGTGAAAAGAAATGGATTTCTTTTGGACAAGTGGCTAATCTTTTTTTGATTTTCGCGCAATGCGACGGCAAATCCACCGCTTTTCTGGTGGAGAGAGAGCGTAGTGGTTTTTCAACTGAACCACTTAAGGGATTGTTAGGTTTTAGATCAGCGATGATCGCCAAAGTGTTTATGAATGAATGCCAAATTCCAGCAGAAAATGTGGTTGGTCGAGTGGGTTTTGGGTTTTCCCATGTTGCCGGAGCAGCGTTGGATCATGGCCGCTATTGTGTGGGTTGGGGATGTGTCGGACTCGCGGGGGCCTGTTTAGATGCCTGTCTCAGTTACACGAGTGAGCGAAAACAGTTTGGCTCGTTTTTAAAAGGACACCAGCTAATTCAGCAAATGATAGCGGAGATGATTACTAACATCAAAGCGGCAAAATTACTTTGTTATCATGCTGGCTATTTGAAAGATAAGGGCGATCCGTCACTGATTATGGAAACTTCGATAGCCAAATATTTTGCTTCCAGAATGGTGAGTAGAATAGCTGATGATGCGGTGCAAATTCATGGTGCCAATGGTTGCAGTAGTGATTATCCGGTGCAAAGGTATTTGCGAGATGCTAAAATCATGGAAATCATCGAAGGCAGCACTCAGATGCAACAAATCATCATTGCAAAATCTGCTTATCATAATTTTGCGTTAGAGAAAAGAAGAGCCAGACAAAAGGAGAAAGCATGACAACTGAAAATTCAGTCCAAAACAACAGGGAGCGGAAGGTCAAATGTGTCGTCTGGGATTTGGATAACACATTATGGGATGGGGTATTGTTGGAAAGTGATCAGGTTTTCCTACGTGATGGGGTGACGGACATCATTAAAACGCTGGACAAGCGTGGTATTTTGCAATCAATTGCTAGTAAAAATGAATATGACCATGCCATGACGCAACTTAAGGCGTTTGGTTTGTCAGAGTACTTTATATATCCGCAAATTAATTGGAATTCCAAAGCGCAAAATATTGAGACGATTGCGAAAGAAATTAATATAGGCATTGATACACTTGCCTTTATTGATGATCAACCTTTTGAACGTGATGAAGTGAATTTTTCTCTGCCTGAGGTGTTTTGTATTGACGCGGCGGAAATTGATAAGGTATTGGAACTGCCAGAAATGAATCCCCGGTTTTTAACGGATGAATCATCAAGGCGGCGTTTGATGTATATCAGTGATATAGCGCGTCAAAAGGTGGAGGACCATTTTGTGGGTCCAAAAGAGGAATTTCTTGCCACCCTTAAAATGGTGTTAACTGTTGCACCAGCCAAAGAAGAAGATTTGAAACGCGCTGAAGAACTCACGGTACGCACTCATCAATTGAATACGACCGGATATACTTACTCTTACGAAGAGTTGGATCAGTTTCGTCAATCTGATCGGCATATATTATTAATTGCTGGGCTTGATGACAAATACGGTACCTACGGCAAAATTGGGGTAATACTGATAGAGTGTTTTGATGAGGTATGGACCATCAAATTGCTGTTAATGTCTTGTCGTGTCATGTCACGAGGCGTGGGTAGTGTGGTAATAAATCACATCAGAAATGAGGCACGAAAAAAAGGGGTTCGATTACAAGCAGAATTTCTTTCCAATGAGAGAAACCGAATGATGTACATGACGTACAAATTTGCCCATTTCAAGGAAAAGGACACAGTCAACGAGCTACTTGTTATGGAAAATGATTTAAGTAAAATTCAAAAAAATCCTGAATACTTAACGGTTAAATTGACTTGATTTCGTTGCAAGAATAAAATAAATTTTATCAATTTTGTATTTGACGATGGCTAAAAAAATTGATAAATTGGAAAAAGTTAGTCATCAAGAGCAATGATTGCCTTCACTGTGGTTTAGCATAAAGATGTTCTTATCGTTTTAAGGTGATGAAAATTTAAATGTCTGATCAAGGCGAAAGTTTTTTGAAACGGATACCGAGATCAGACAATTTATTAACGTTGGAGGAATTAATATGGTTACTAAATCAACACAGACAAACGAGCAACCGACTGTAGAAACAGAAACAGATACTCGCGATAGTTCAATCACTCCCCTAGTACTCTGTCAAACTTATAATGACGAGTCATACAAAAAGACCTGTCAGGTCTACTCTACCCGTCGAAACAACATACATTAACAGAGTACTAGAAGAAAACCTTCAAAAACTGGTGGTGAGAGCTGTTCAAGCCCTGATAGCCGCACTTTACCTAATTGCTTTTGCTTTGTTTCTTTATACCCAAAGATATGCTCTCTCTCAGGCAACTATAGCAGTTGAGGAACTGATTCGTAAAATTATGGTCAGAATCGCTGATAAGATTCGCCGTAGCTTATCACTGGGCCAGTCACTCAATTTGTGTCAACAATGCCCATGTTTGTTAAAGCCAATATCGCCATCGACAGTCTTTATCAATTGCCCAACTGGATGAAATGGCTGGTCATCAGAGCGAGCCGGTAGCCATGCCACCTATACAAACATTTCAAGAGATTAGACTGGCTGACATAACTTTCCATTATCGCGAGAAGTCTGGTAAGAGTTTGTTTTCGATAGGTTCTATCAATATGACTATCAAGCAAGGAGAAATGTTATTTATTGTTGGTGGTAATGGCAGCGGCAAATCAACCTTATTAAAGTTATTGACTGGCTTATATTATCCCGCAACGGGTTTTCTTTATGTCAATGATGATGAAATTGATTCCAGCAATTACCAAAGTTATCGTGAATTATTTGCGATTATTTTTACCGATTTTCACTTATTTGATCGACTTTATGGTTTAGGTGAAGTTGATGAGTCGCGTTTAAAATCCTTGTTGCGCTTAATGGAATTGAACAAAAAAACCAAATACATTGATGGCAAGTTCCATTTAGAATTATCAACAGGGCAAAAGAAACGACTGGCTTTTATTGCAGCGGTTTTGGAAGATAAACCCATCTATATTTTTGACGAACTGGCGGCTTATCAAGACCCTCAGTTTAGAAAACAGTTTTACGAAGTCATACTGCCAGATTTGAAAAAACAAGGCAAAACCATTATTGCAGTGACACATGATGATAAATGTTTTCCATGTTGCCGATAGGGTCTTGAAGATGGAATATGGTCAATTAGTTAACTATGATGAAAACCTCAAATAACTTAAAAATCACCTTGTATTGTCTTCCATTTGCCGGTGGTCACACATTATCGTACCGTGATTTTCAAGCTCATGTGGCTGAAACTATTCTTATTAAGCCGCTGGAATTACCGGGCAGAGGCAAGAGAACAAGGGAACCCTTACTGACAAATTTAGAAGCCATGGCGGACGATGTCTTTGAGCAAGTCATTAGTGATTTGAATGGCCAACTTTATGCGATTTATGGTCATAGTATGGGAGCGATATTAGGCTATCTGTTGACTAAGCGTATTCTAAACGCCGGAAAATCAGCACCGTTGCATTTATTTTTCAGCGGACGAGAAGCTCCCGCAGTGATCGATGGTGATTCCCTTAAACATCAACTCCCCAAACAATAGTTTATCAATCATATCAATGAACTAGGAGGTTTACCGCCGGAAATATTAGAACATACCGAACTCATGGATTTTTTTGAACCGATTGTGCGAGCGGATTTTAAGGCACTTGA
>JBDLJY010000320.1:0-7451 GCA_039714115.1 Pseudomonadota bacterium
AAATTCTTCAATCAATATTGTTATGAAAAAGCGACAGCGGGAATCTATATTGCCTCAGAAATTGGTTTAGACAAAATAAGAAAAAAATGTCAACATTTTAATGGTTGGATTAAAAAAATGGAAAGTTTACATTCGTTGCCCGTTATTTAGGGCCTGCAACATTACGGACGGGGTTGCAAACCCAATGCCATTAAGTTAAGCAGCTTTATACCATAAGGGATTTAGTTAAGTTCCCTACGGGAGGAAATCCGCTCCGCGTAATGAACGAAACAAAACTTCAAAATCAATAATTTAGTCTTAACTTAATGGCATTGGGTTGCAAACCCCGTCCTGCATAAAAAACCTACACGTCCTCCTATTTCAATGTCAATCCCGGCCATTCTTGCCATCATTATTTTCACAAATGTAACACCATCCATTGCACCAGAGCCAGCAAACATATTATTTATCATAAAATTCGGAAGTTCTTGTCATTATCGTATCCACTGAACGTTAATAGTAATTTTTTACCAGACGTAATAAGATTTAATACATTTCTTGCATCATTTTCATGATTATCAGAAAATACATAAGAATGGATACTGCACTGATAAATGTCACATTTTCACAAAACTCAGTGCAGATTACAAGTATTTTTAAGCCGCAGAGGTGTAGGCGATTTATCGCCTACTATTGATGTTCCCAATTTAAGCCCTTATGATGTTACGTCCAAAGCTTGCCGGAATACGATGAACTTATAAGGATCTCAACACAGACAAACTAAAGAAATGACATTTCAAAAACTCATTCTAGCCCTACAAGAATATTGGGCTAAACAAGGCTGCGTCTTGCAGCAACCTTATGATATGGAAGTTGGCGCTGGCACATTTCATCCAGCGACATTTTTACGGGCAATTGGCCCAGAGCACTGGAGTGCGGCTTATGTACAGCCGTCCCGCCGCCCTACCGATGGGCGTTATGGGGAAAATCCGAATCGACTACAACATTATTATCAATATCAAGTAGTTATAAAGCCATCGCCGCTGAATATTCAGGAGTTATATCTCGGCTCCTTAAAAATGCTCGGCATCGATCCGCTGGTGCATGATATCCGTTTTGTGGAAGATAATTGGGAGTCTCCGACTCTCGGCGCCTGGGGATTGGGCTGGGAAGTGTGGCTCAATGGGATGGAAGTGACCCAGTTTACCTATTTTCAACAAGTGGGCGGCTTAGAATGTAAGCCGGTGACAGGGGAAATCACTTACGGCTTGGAGCGCATTGCCCTGTATTTGCAAGGCGTAGAAAGCGTATATGATTTAGTGTGGACAGAAGGTGTCACTTATGGCGATGTTTTTCATCAAAATGAAGTGGAAATGTCCGCTTATAATTTTGAACATGCCCCAGTCGATGAATTATTTCGCTTATTTGATGTTTATGAAAAAGAAAGCCAGTCATTGATTGAAAAAGGTTTAGCATTGCCGGCTTATGAACTGATGCTCAAAACGTCTCATACGTTTAATTTACTTGATGCCCGTCATGCGATTTCTGTTACGGAGCGACAACGTTATATTTTGCGAGTACGGACGCTGGCGCGTGGTGTGGCACAAGCTTATTATGAGCGCCGTGAATCTTTGAATTTTCCGATGTCCCCCCTGCCCAGCAGCGAGAGTCTCCCCTTTGAAAAAGGAGAGTTAGAGGAAACTGGGGATAGTTCTGAAACCCGTGACTTGTTAATAGAAATTGGTACAGAAGAATTGCCCCCTAAAGCTTTGCAAGGCTTATCAGAAGCCTTTTCCTCGGGGCTCTGTTGCGGACTTGAGCAAGAACAAATCAGTTATAACATTGCGACACCTTTTGCGACGCCGCGCCGTTTAGCGGTACTCATCAAAGGGGTGGCGACTATGCAGGCTGATCGTGAAACCGAAAGACGTGGTCCTGCTCTCGCTGCCGCTTTTGATAAAAACGGGCAACCGACTAAAGCTGCTTTAGGATTTGCGCGATCCTGCGGCGTGGATGTGGCTGATTTGGAGCAACAAAAATCTAAAAAAGGTGCGTGGTTGTATCATCGCAGTACGCAGCCCGGGCAAGCCACTGCCTCTTTGATACCTAAGATCATTGAAGCGGCTTTAGCCGCCTTGCCTATCCCTAAACGGATGCGTTGGAGCGATTTACCCTTTGAATTTGTGCGCCCGGTACATTGGGTTGTTATTTTATTCGGAGATCAGGTGATTGATGCCAAAATCCTTGGCGTGCGTAGTGGGCGCGAGACGCGGGGGCATCGTTTTCATCATCCTGAGCCGATTGCCTTAGCTCAAGCGAGCGACTATAGCAATCTGTTAAAAGGACAAGGTCATGTCATTGCCGCTTTTGCTGTCCGTCGTAAGCGGATAAAAGTATTGCTTAAAGATGCCGCAGAAGAGATAGGCGGTGAGGCGATTATTAAGGAAGAGCTGTTAAATGATGTTACCAGTTTGGTAGAATGGCCAGTGGCGATAAGCGGGGCATTTGATGACAAATTTCTTGAAGTCCCACCCGAGGCGGTGATTGCTACGCTGAAAAACCATCAAAAATGTTTTCATCTGGTCAATCAAGAGGGCAAATTATTGCCACGTTTTATCACCGTGAGCAATATTGATAGTCGTCAACCAGAGGTGGTACGGGCAGGCAATGAGCGGGTGATTCGTCCCCGTTTGAGCGATGCCGCTTTTTTCTGGGAACAGGATCGTAAAAAATCCTTGGAGAGTCGTTTAGAGCAATTAAAAACGGTCATTTTCCAAAAGAAGTTAGGCAGCTTATATGATAAATCCCTGCGAATTGCTAAATTGTCTGGTCTCATCGCTAAACAATTGGGGGCGGATGAATCTCAAGCTATCCGCGCTGGGCAATTATCGAAGTGCGATTTGATGACGGAGATGGTTGGCGAGTTTCCAGAATTACAGGGCATCATGGGTGAATATTATGCTGACAATAAGGAGATAGCAATCGCGTTGCGTGAGCAATATATGCCACGTTTTGGGGGTGATGCGCTGCCAGGCAGTTCATTGGGTCAAGCTTTAGCCATTGCTGATAGGTTGGATACTTTAGTCGGCATTTTTGGCATTGGGCAAGCGCCGACGGGTGATAAGGATCCTTTTGGCTTACGTCGCGCTGCCATAGGTGTTTTGCGGATTATGATTGAGCAATGCCGTTTGCCTTTGGATATATATAAGTTATTGGAAGAGGCACAGGCGGCGTACCCGGATAATTTGCTCAACGCGCAAACGAGTAGCCAAGTCTTTGATTTTACATTGGAACGTTTACGGGGATATTATCATGAACAAGGTTTCAATCTTGATAGTATTGAGGCAGTATTAGTGTGCCGCCCGATGTCTCCGTTAGACGCGGATCGACGGATTCGTGGCATAGAAGCTTTCCGAGAGTTGCCGGCGGCGATGAGTTTAGCTAGTGCCAATAAACGTATCCATAATATTTTGAAAAAAGCCAAGGAGTCTTTTCCGTCTGAGCCTGATCCAAGTGCGTTTAATCAGGGTGCTGAGAAGCGCTTATATGATGAGATGGAAGTTGTCAGCGAAAAAATTGCTCCGTTGCTAAAACAGGGAGACTATCAAACTGCTTTGCAACATTTGGCGAGTTTACGAGAAACTGTTGATAACTTTTTTGATGAGGTGCTGGTGATGGACGAGGATCGGAGGGTGCGTACTAACCGTTTGGCTTTTCTACAAAAGGTGCGTCATTTGTTTTTGCAGGTGGCTGATATTTCGCGCTTACATGTGAAAAATTAAATTAAGGTTTGTAGTAGGCGATAAATCGCCTACTACGAACTTATTATTCTCCTTAACTATGCCAAAATTAGTAATACTTGATAGAGATGGGGTCATAAACTACGATTCTGATGAATACATCAAATCCTCCTGCGAATGGGAAGCCATTCCGGGCAGCCTAAACGCGATTGCTCGCCTGAATCAAGCTGGCTATCGGGTGGTGGTTGCCTCCAATCAATCTGGCTTGGGGCGTGGCTTATTTACTTTAGATGAACTTCATCAAATCCATCAAAAAATGCACAAAGAATTGTCTGAAGTGGGTGGCACGATTGAAGCCATTTTCTTTTGTCCACACAGCCCGAATGACGATTGCCAATGTCGTAAACCACGTCCCGGCTTATTTCACGATATTGCCAAGCGCTTAGGTATTTCTTTAATCAATGTGCCGGCGGTGGGGGATTCGCGGCGCGATTTACAAGCGGCGAGTGCTGCTGGTGCAAAGCCGATCTTAGTGCGGACTGGCAAAGGGCTGCGGACATTGAGTGCTAATATGGCAGGATTTGAGGATGTCCCCGTATATAACGATTTGGCGGCTGTTGTTGATAATTTTTTGGAATAACTGATAAATGCTATTTTTACGTTCTCTCTTATTTTATATAGGTATATCGCTGGCTCTTTTAATATTTGCTCCCTTAGGAGTATTGCTATTTCCGTTACCGTTTAGACAACGTTACCGAGTGATGAATGGGTGGGCACGCTTTGCGATCTGGTGGCTGGAAAAAACCTGCCAACTGAATTATCAAGTTCAAGGACTCGAAAATATCCCCGCAACACCCGCGATTGTGTTGGGTAAACACCAATCAGCATGGGAAACGATTGTTTTTCAAGTCATTTTTCCAAGGCAAGTTTGGCTCGTCAAACGTGAATTATTACGAATACCCTTTTTTGGTTGGGCCCTGGCAAGTCTGCAACCGATTGCCATTGATCGTAAGAATCTCCGTCAATCTATGCAAAAAATTGTTGAACAGGGAAAACAACGTTTAGCAGAAGGGAACTGGGTAGTGATATTTCCCGAAGGAACACGGGTAGCTCCGGGTGAAAAAAAACGGTATGGCGTAGGTGGGGCCATGTTAGCGGCGCAGAGTGGTTATCCGGTGGTACCAGTCGCTGTGAATTCTGGAGAATTCTGGCCGCCCAAAGGTTTTATCAAACAGCCGGGGACTATTAAGGTTGTTATTGGCCCTGTGATTGAGTCAAATGGTAAAACTTATAAAGAAATTAATGCGTTGACTGAAAAGTGGATAGAAGAGATGGTGCTGAAAATTCAACATTAACTACAGGGATTTGTTTTTAGCAGGGATAAGTTACAACGCTGCCCAGGGGGCGACGGGGAAAGGGTGGTGCCGGTGAGACGATTTGAACGTCCGACCTACCGCTTACGAGGCGGTTGCTCTACCAACTGAGCTACACCGGCATTGAGGGGCGCTATTCTACAATAATTTTTCACAACATGCAAATAAAATTTCACAAAGCTGCGCCGTGAAATTTTAACCTAGCCATGCAAAAATCGATGCCCCTAGACTCGCTCATTCTCTTTTTTTAAAAATAATTTTTTCGTCCGCTTGTTTAAATTCAACATCAAATAAATCAAATACCACTTCTCTGCCTAAGAGAACATCTTGATACGCCTCGGTTTGCATCCATGCCACGGGAGCCGTAAATGTATAAGCATCCAGTTGTATTTCTAGATTTCGCAGCGCATAGTTGACGCACCCACCAATACCTTCAGCCTGACTAAGCGTTTCAGCTACAGCAAGTTCATAGCCTAGAATCAGTCCCAAATCTTTAGGTATGAGACTGAAATCAGCACCTGAATCTACTAACATTTCAAGAGATTTTGAAGTCTTCACTTTCAGTACGACTTTATATTTAGGTTGCCATTCATGACGCTTGACGTTTTTAAATCTAACCGGAAGCAACCTCACCGGTTCGACAAAATCGCTGTCAAAAATATAATCAATAGCATATTGAGAGACAGGAAGATTATCAGTCGCCTTGGCAACTTTAAAAAGGTCTTTATCATGTACAATAACGCCCTCATTTGTGAAAGCAATCCACTCGGATTTGTATTTTCTTAATTGACTCCTATTGGAGTTATACCAGTCGTTGGGAGCTTTATATTGTTTTTTCATAACTTTACTCCAAAAGTGAAAATTATGTTAATCTTAAATCGGTGCCGGACATTTTTTGCGTGACAGAGTACCACTTTGCGAGACAAATTGCAATGTGTATCTGAGTCAATGCTATATCGTGCCGAAAAATTGTAGGTAGATCGCACGTTACTTCGCGGAAAGCAAACCTGCGAGCCATCAAGCTTGTGTTTTGACTTATCCTTGTTAAGTACAACAAATTGAAGGTAGACATCTCTGTTCTGCTGCTGTGCCGTTTTCAGGTGAGTACTCATTCAACCTTCCATGTTTTTACCGCCTGTTTCGCAAGCCATATTTGGTAATGACTCAAAGTTGCCAAGTCCCAGCTATCATATTCCGCTACTTTTTTGGCAAGTCTGAATGATGTGCTTAAATATACTCCCTTTTTTGTCTTAAAATCAGCTCGTCTCAACTCATCTTTTTCAAGCAGAACCATATTGCCAAGACGATCAGCTATGTCGTTAACTCCTTCACCAAAATATTCATACCAGGCTTGATCATGATTGTAGGGGCAGACATGTTCTAGGGTTGTATCCAGATAATTTAATTCCCGTCCAAAACTATTTTCAATCTCAGCAAGTAAAAATCTGATTTGTTTAGATGATCGTCTGCTGGGCATTTTGTAAAATTCAAAAGCATTTTTAAAAGCATTGTCATCAGGATATAATCGCCTAAATTCTTCACTATTTTTAATATGGCTGGCTCTTGTATGTTCTCCGTTAAAAACTTTCATAGCCATTTTGTTATAAGCCCTTTTTTGCTCATTAGGTGATAAACGGCAGATGATATTGTATCGCACAGAAAGAACATAAAGATATTTGAGAGTTTTGAGAAATTCTTCAGGAGAAAATTTTTGGCAGGCAACCATCAATACAGGAAAGGGCTGGTTAATCGTAAATAGCTTTAAGCCTTGCAGATAATAGCTAATTTTATGATGTGCATTATTTTGCGTTTTCCACCATTCATCATGAGGATTTAACAGTGACGCATAAACGGGCGCATATTCAGTTAATGATTTTAAGTATTGGCTGGCTGACTGTGGTGTGTCCGCTATCTGTTTAAGCGATCTAAACAAATTTCGGTTTTCATGATTTTGAATATTATGCTGGTGACGGATAAAATCAGAAAAATTATTTTCTCTTAATTGTGTCAAAATGTTTAACCAATCTTCATCCAGTTCATTGACTTGCTCATCAGGAACATCATCATTGCTGGTAATTACCGAAAATAGATAATTTTTTAACAGATCAGGTGTAGAAAGCTGCACTCCTCTGGCATTTAAGGTTTCAAATAACTTATAAGCATTCAAGATGTCGCGCACCACGATTTTAGTGAACAGCATTTTGGCGCTGATATTTTCAATCAATTCACCTAGTTCACTACCGCTGAGAGGTGACATTGGTTTACTGAAAAATTCATACGCCTGTTTGATCAATTGATTGCTTGCGGTGATTCCAACTGGATTCAGTGGGGCTAAATTTGAACAAATTTTTTGATAAAA
>JBDLJY010000321.1:0-7442 GCA_039714115.1 Pseudomonadota bacterium
ATAATTCTTGGACTTCTAAATAATGTCCAAGATAAATCTTGGACTCCTCTTGCCCGTTCTAAATAATGTCCAAGATAAATCTTGGACTCCTCTTGCCCGCCGAGGTATTCAACGAGTTGTTACTGCTTAATTACATCTTGCAGCGTCTTGGCGGTAAATAAGCGTTTGGCACATTCAAGCAGTCAGGTTTGTCTTGATCCCTCCTTGCGTCGGGACAGGCTTAATGAGCCGTTAGGAGTCCAAGATTTATCTTGGACGTCTCGTATTAGTTTCAGAGTCTACCACTTTCATGAAAAAATGCAATACCATTTTGAGTTAACAAACGTGCCCGCTTTTAATACCTTGCACCACTCCCCATTAATCTGCTATCTTGCAACATTTTTTCTTGAATCCCAACAGCCATTATGACACGATTTATCTTTATTACAGGCGGCGTAGTCTCCTCACTTGGTAAAGGCATAGCGTCTGCCTCCTTAGCGGCTATCCTTGAAGCGCGTCAACTCAATGTCACTTTGCTAAAATTAGATCCTTATATTAATCTTGATCCGGGCACAATGAGTCCATTTCAGCACGGAGAAGTTTTTGTCACCGATGATGGGGCAGAAACTGATCTCGATTTGGGACACTATGAACGCTTTGTGCGTACCACCATGGGGCAGCACAATAATTTTACCACTGGGCGTATTTATGAAAACGTTATCAGTAAAGAGCGGCGCGGCGATTATTTGGGGGCTACCGTGCAAGTCATTCCCCATATTACTGATGAAATCAAACGATGTATCTTTGAGGGTGCTGACGGTGCGGATGTGGCGATGGTTGAAATTGGTGGCACGGTGGGGGATATTGAATCCTTGCCCTTTTTAGAAGCCATCCGCCAACTGCGCGGCGAATTAGGGCAAAAGCGGGCACTGTTTATTCATTTAACTTTAATACCTTATATTCCCACCGCTGGCGAACTGAAAACGAAACCGACTCAACATTCGGTTAAGGAGTTGCGCTCTATCGGCATACAACCTGATATTTTACTTTGTCGTTCGAGCCGCCCTTTACCCCTTGGTTCGCGGCGTAAAATTTCTTTGTTTACCAGTGTCGATGAGTCTGCGGTGATTTCTATGCTAGATGCTGATTCGATTTATCGCGTTCCTTCGCTATTGCATCAAGAGGGCTTGGATAAAATTGTCTGTGATAAATTCCAATTAAACACGCCACCAGCGGATTTGTCCGAATGGGAGAACGTTTTATCAGCGATGGATAATCCCACTACTAGCGTCAATGTGGCTATGGTGGGAAAATACACTGAATTAACAGATGCTTACAAGTCAATCAGTGAGGCGTTGTTTCATGCTGGGATAGATACGCGCACTCAAGTCAATATTATTTATATTGATTCTGAAGAACTTGATTCGTCGGAACCTAAGTGTTTAAAAGATGTAGATGCGATTTTAGTGCCCGGCGGTTTTGGTGAGCGTGGTATTGAGGGCAAAATTTGTGCTGCCCAATTTGCGCGAGAGAATAATATACCTTATTTAGGTATTTGTTTAGGGATGCAGGTTGCAGTTATAGATTTTGCTAGGGAGATTGGCTTAGAAGGGGCTCATAGTACGGAATTTGATCTCAATACGCCTCATCCCGTTATCGCTTTGATTAGTGAATGGACAACAGATAGTGGCGATATAGAACAACGCGACGAAAATGCGGATAAAGGTGGTACGATGCGCTTAGGCGGGCAAAATTGTCATCTGATGAGGGGGACAAAAACTTTTGAGTTGTATGGAAAAGAAATTATCCGTGAACGCCATCGCCATCGCTATGAGTTTAATAATAATTATATGGGGATGCTGCGACAAGCGGGATTAGTGTTTGCGGGCTTGTCGGCGGATGGCAATCTTGTCGAAGTAGTAGAAAATAGCCATCATCCTTGGTTTGTCGGTTGTCAATTCCATCCTGAGTTTACTTCAACGCCACGCGATGGACATCCGTTATTTTCTGGTTTTATTCGAGCGGCTTGTGCTTATGCGAGGAACCGGTAAGCCAAGATAAATCTTGGACTCCTTAATCGCTCCGTCGTGATGCCCACATTCTAATCCCTTTATTCCGTCAATCCGTTGTACTTGGTTTTGGGGTCGAAACAAGACCGGTTGAAAACAAAACCTGCCAGGTCGAAGTCTGGCATAGTTCTGATTTCTAGGAGCTAGCCAAGATAAATCTTGGACTCCTTATTCGCAAGGGTTTTGCCACGCTGCTAGTCTAGTACAACGGATTAGTCTCGTAGAGAAACGAAGTAACGGAACGTTCACTGCTCGGATTAAGATATTGAGTTTTACGCTCCTCTTGATTCATTTCCATCAGAGCCAACTTTTTTCTAGCGATGTCGAGGTTTTTCGCTTTGAAGTTGGCTGGAACTGCCGAATGTTTGAGCATGTATATCCATTCGTCAAGTTCAGAGCCTATCACGTCTTTAAAGCGCTCGACATGAATCAAATAGTATTCAGGATAAATATCTTTGCATTGCAGGCGCTGATATTTTTTATTGTCACCCAATCGCAGGAAGGAGAGGAGTTCTCCCGTGTGTATTCCGCGAAAATCGTTGGCACTGTAGTACACATAATCCTCGCCTTTTCCAAAGTTGAAATAGAGCACTCCAATGATAATCACTTTGGTGATATTGCGACAATCTTCACCCAGTTGTTGATTATCGACAATCACTTTGCTAATACCGTAGAGGAGACGTTCAAGATAATCGGGCGTTTGAGAATTTTGGATTTCAATGATAATTTGTCGTTGCTGATTATCTTTTACCAGTAAGTCAACGCGATTGAATTTATCAGTACTATCGGCTTGATTGGATTCGCTCTCCAAAATTTTTAAGATTTCAATATTCTCTTTGAGGAGAGCACTTAAAAAACCTTCAAGTACATCAAAGTTGGCTTTGTCACGTAATAAGTGTTTTATTGCCCAGTCAAATCGGACAAGTTTGGTTTCGATAGATATGAATATTTCCTCCATTAAGTCGTGCTACGGAGCTAAGCGGAAGTGAATTATATCATAGTGCTATCAAAATGTAGAATGCGCGAGTGCAATCTTAATGTCGGTAACAAAAATAAAGCCTTATTGTAAAACTTAAGCGGTAGTATGGTGTGGAATGTTTAATGCATATTTCACCTAGCATGGCAATTGGCTAGAAATCAAGGGTTGGAAAAATAAAATCGGCACCACTGTCATTATAGAGACAGAAAAACGTTGTCAGTACCATTCGCAACAAAATGACCCATGTAAGTGCCTTGGACAATTTTGATTTCATCGTCTTCACCGTTGGATGCCGCAGTTGTTAGGGCAATTCGTAAATCCTCCGGTGTACTTACACAAGGGGCTGTTGCATAAGTGGCATGACTTATGCGAATCGTTATAGCAAATATTAACAGTCTTTTGATATTTTTCAGTAGGAGTCCAAGATTTATCTTGGGCATTTCAGTTTGGACTTAACGTTATGGACGGAGTTGCATTAAAAACCCCGCTCGTCCAAAATAAATTTTGGACTCCAAGACTCTCAGGAAAAATAAAAAATAAATAATGAATAGCAAAGCCCTTTACCTACGCCTATTAGGCTACGTTGCCCCCTATTGGCGCGTATTTGCTTTAGCGATTTTAGCGATAATCGTCATGGCAACGACTGATCCAATTTTGGCTGCCCTGATTCAACCCTTGCTGGATGGTGGCTTTGTCGATAAAGATCCCACTATGATGAAATGGATGCCAGTTTTTTTGATAATCTTATTTTCAATCAAAGGATTATCCCTGTTAGCCAGCAATGTGGGCATGACTTGGGTAGCATCGCGTTTGGTGATGGATTTGCGGGTGGCGATGTTTAGTAAAATTTTAACCTTGCCAACCTGTGAGTTTGATAAGACGTCTTCCGGCGTTTTGTTGTCTAAAGTCACTTATGATGTTAATCGCGTCATGGCTGCCGCTACCGAGACACTTATTATTTTGGTGCGCGACAGTTTAACGGTGCTAGGTTTGTTGGCATGGATGTTTTATCTTAATTGGATGCTCTCTTTAATTGTTTTTACCACAGTGCCATTGACTATTGTAATTATTCGTGTAGTCAGCCGAAGGCTGCGGCGGATGAATACTTCTATGCAAGATGCAATGGGATATATGACGCGGGTGCTTGAAGAGGCAATAGGGGGGCATAAACTGGTTAAGGTGTTTGGGGGGCATCGTTATGAGCAAAACCGTTTTCAGCTTGCCAGTAATCGGGTGCGGCAATTAGAAGTCAAAACTAAAATCACTTCTGGTTTGAGTGTTTTTATTGTGCAAATACTTACCGCTTCCGCTCTGGGAGTCATTATTTATATTGCTGCCCAACAATCAGCGGCGGATAATATCACCGTGGGTGGCTTTGTGTCGTTGTTTACAGCTATGGGTTTGCTGTTTAGCCCCATCAAACGTTTGACTCAGGTGAATGATAAATTGCAACAAGGTTTGGCAGCAGCGCAAAGTGTCTTTAATTTGATAGAGCAAGCTTCAGAAATCACTCCCCGCTTAACTAAAGGAGATTTGGCACGTTTCTCTGGCAAATTGACTTTTCAACAGCTTCATTTTGCCTACGAGGGACAAACCAGCCCTGCTCTGCAAGATATTTCTCTCACCATCATGCCCGGTGAAACCATCGCCTTTGTCGGTGCATCTGGCAGTGGTAAATCTACTTTAGCGAATTTAATTCCGCATTTTTATAGCGTCACTGAGGGACATTTGTTAGTTGATGATATCAATATTAATGATTTATCCTTAGAAACGCTCCGCGCTAATATTGCCCTCGTCAGTCAAGATGTCGTGTTGTTTAATGATACCGTTGCCGCTAATATCGCTTATGGTGCGATGGCAGACGCGCCGCGTGAGAAAATCATGGCTGCCGCTAATATGGCTTATGCTATGGAATTTATTGAGCAAATGTCGGAGGGTTTAGATACGCCTATTGGTGAAAGAGGCGTTAAATTGTCGGGTGGGCAGCGTCAACGTCTTGCTATCGCTCGTGCTTTGTTAAAAGATGCACCGATTCTGATTTTTGATGAAGCTACTTCGGCTTTAGATACTCAGTCAGAGCATCAAGTGCAACAATCATTGGAGAAACTTAAACAGGGGCGTACTATGCTGATTATTGCCCATCGTCTATCTACTATTGCTAAAGCTGATCGTATTGTCGTCATGGAAAAAGGGTGTATTGTGGAAATTGGTCAACATGCAGAATTGATTGAAAAACAGGGAACTTATGCTAAATTGTATCAAGGTGCGCTCCTGCGGTAAGAAACAGACAATGAATTGGGAAATCGAAACAAATGTTCACATCGGGGGGCGAGAAGAACAAGAAGATAGTGTGGCGACTTTTTCAAAAGGTAATAGACATTTATTAGTCGTTGCAGATGGGATGGGCGGACATGAGGGGGGGCGTTTTGCATCAAAAACTGTTATAGCGGTTGCAAAATTAGTGTGGGAGCAAGAAACGGTAAAAACCGCTAAAAAATTTTTGCAGCGTATTTGTGATTTGGCTCATGAGAGTATCAATGACTATGGGAAGAAATCTAATCGGTTTCCTCATAGCACTTGTATTTTATTATATATTCATGGCAAGCGAGCATGGTGGGCACATCTTGGAGATAGTCGCTTATATCATTTTCGTCGTAGAAAATTATTACAACGTACTAGAGATCATTCAATCGTACAATTGTTAGTCGATTTGGGGCGCGTTAAGGAAGAGGATATGGCAAAGCATCCTGATCAAAGTCATTTATTCAAATGCTTAGGTAGTGAAGAGCCCTCTAAGCCAGATTTTGGTCAAGCCTCGGTGCGCCCCGGCGATAGTTTTGTGTTGTGTAGTGATGGCTTTTGGGAACATGTTTCAGCGTCCACCATGTCGAAGATGTTGTTACGATCCGATGTTGATCTTAGAACGCGGGTTGAATGTTTAGTAAATGAGGCTTTGGAGGCTGGGGGTATTGAGGGGGATAATATTGGTGTCGCAGTGGCGCATCTTAAAGGTAAAAATTATATATGGTTTTACGCTGCATTAGGATTTCTCATAACTGTCATTTTTGGCGGAGGGGTGTGGTGCTTAATGTAGATCGGAGTCAATGCCATTAGTGTGGGCTGTTTGTAGTCTGTCTGTTTCATTTTGAAATTAGCGACTAAGGAGTCCAAGATTTATCTTGGCTGGACAATCCCTGTACTGGGGTTTATTAAAACCTGAGTTGCCCACCAGCCCCGAGAAGGTGGGCAACAAAAAGACGGTGGTGGGTTACAATAGAACTTGACAGTAATAAATTCCTATTGTTTTTATTCGTTGTTGAGCATTGGCTGTACTCACTTATGACAGCGGAGCAAACCTTAGTTTTCCTGCTCGCGCTTTTTGAGGTACTCTTGAAGTTCATCAAGTTCTTGTGGTTTAAGCCCCGCTAATCTGTCTTGTGGCTTGAACTGACTCAAAATGTCTTGTGGCTTGATTTGAGACAAAATCTTTTGCCGATCATAATGCTCTAACAGTTCTTCTACCGATAGGCTGGAAAGATACGCATTGCCCCATACTTTACCTACCGAGTTCAGCAACTTGTTCGGCTGTCATTTCAAGATGATCGTCGCAAGCTCCGTTACTTCGTTTTATATCGTCTCCTTTAACCATATCCCTTTGAGTCCAGTGATGAACCATTTTAATTCGTTTGTCAATGAACAGAGTAATCCGCTTTGTTCTAATAATAAAAAGCTTTGTACTTGCTTTTCGTCCGTTTTGTATGCTTTATAAAGAAAGTCGTAAACTAATGCTTGTTTGACGGCTTTCTCACTGAGGGATTCAGTGCATTTAAATTCTAATAGCATGTCTGTAACTTGAGTGTCTCTGATGAAAAAAGGGGCAAGCATGATGTCCCCGAATTCGTCTATCGGATTCATGTCACTGACAGCACAACTGAATTTTATACTGCCATCGCGGGGTGTGCTGGTGAGGACGACGATTGTGTATACCGTGCGATCAAATCCATATTCTTGATAACCACCGACTTGTTCTACCATGCTAATCAAATGGTAGTATAAAAAACGGTCAAAAAATTCATCTTCTTTGACTTGCTGGATTTCTACAATAATACGTTTTTCTGTATCTTCGGCAAATAAGTCATATTTGCACCTCGGCAAATCCGATGGGTTCAGGATATTCATATTCGGTATGTACTTTGTCAATGTTGATTTCTATGCCCAGAATGTCTTTGGCAAATTGACAGAAAACATCCGGTTGTCCGAATGCCTGTTTGAACATTGTTCCGTATTTGAGTGGGATGACTTGCATGTTGTATTCCTAGTCTAAGATTGGACGAAAATGATGAGTTAAATCAATTTATTTGTCAAGTATGAGTCTGCCTGCTTACCCTAAACCAAAGTCAAAACAAGACCTGCCA
>JBDLJY010000322.1:0-7435 GCA_039714115.1 Pseudomonadota bacterium
TTGGATTCACGTTATTTATTTTTACCTTATTTTGTGTTTTGTCTCGGTGTGGCTTTTTCGCTACAATTGTTGATGGACAAACAATGGCATTATGTCGCTTTAGGATTAGGCTTAAGTGTGCTTGCTGTTGGGGTAAAATCGGTAGAGTCTGGCTCGGCGGTCATTCGGCAAGTTGACTTACTCAAACAATATCGTGTTGAGGGGGAGTTTATTCTAACAGATAAAAATGCCAACGGCTTGCTACTTAATCCCTATCCACATAATGCAGGTGGATATTATGAGTTTTTACAATGGCTCAGAGAGCATGTCCTGAAGTTGCCCAAAGGGGCAAGGGCTTGTTACGATTTGTGTGTCTGCCAGCCCCAACCCACTGATAACATTTATCAATATGTGCAAGGTCAACTCAGGACTTCCCATTTGTCTGAACAGGCTCAAGATTGTGGTCAAGCTGATGCTGCGTTATCGGTTAAACTTCACCTTGCCACAGACGGTGTACATTGGCAACTGGGGCCCTACCAACAGGGTCAATATTATGCAACCGTAACCACACTGAAAGACGTGATAACTGGAGAATGGTTAGCAGTACCCGCCCAAGGCAAGCACCCTATTGAGTTGTCTAAGACACTCTATTTGGTGATCAAATACGTCTCGCCAGAGGGTTGGCAGACTTATTCACCCGTTTTAGAGTTAGATCCGGCACAAAAAAATGTCCAAGGAGTCGTGCAAGTGAAATGGCAACGGCACTGAAAATTGGTCGGAGTCCAAGATTTATCTTGGACTCCTCTAAAACTATTTTAAAGCTTATGCAACAATATCCAAATTCATCAACATTCAGTCACGAGTCACTCGAATATACCGCCTGTCCGCTCTGTGCTACTGATAAACCCAATCAAAATAAACAATTTATTTTTGAGCCTTTTCGCGTGATACAATGCACTGCTTGCCAACTGTGGTATCTGTCACCCCGTTTACGCGAGTCAGAAATGTTGAAAGCCTACGCTGATCCCGATTATTTTAAAGGCGGCGGTGAATTTGGTTATTCACAACAACAAGGCTCTTATCTTGAGCAAGAAAATGCTTTAAGATTAACCTTTATAAAATTTATAGGCCAATTAAAACGGCGGGGTATGACTGGTGGACATTTGTTAGAAGTGGGATGTGGCTATGGTTTTTTGCTTGAAGAGGCGGCGGAACTGTTTGAGTCATTAACCGGCACCGATTTTGACAGTGAGGCGGTGAATTGTGTTAAACAATTAGGTTTTCGAGCTATTCAAGGCGGCGTAGAAGCAGTGCCCAGCGCAGCTCGCTATGATTTAATTTTGGCAACCGGCGTGATTGAACATATTTATAATCCCATTCAATTTGTCAAACAATTACGCCAACATCTCAGCGGTTGGATAGTATTGGCAACGCCACCGATGAATAGTTTTTGGTTAAAATTACAAGGCAAAAATTGGCCTTCGTTTAAAATCCCAGAGCATGTGACTTATTATGATCACCACACTTTAACTGAACTCTTTCGCCGCTGCGGTGCCACTCAAACTATTCGATTGGCTTATCCACAAGCCTATCCGTTGGGCATGATAGGCGAAAAATTAGGTTTTTCTATACCAGCATCGTTGGCAAAGTACAATCTTTGGCTGCCAGCCACTATGTTTGCTATGGCTGCCCGTTTCAATACACCAGAATCGAATGGATGAAAACTATAAGCATCGTTATTCCAGTTTTAAATGAAGGGACAGCCATTGATAGACATCTCCCCATCATTTTTGAACACATTGAAGACATTAAAGAGGTTAAATTGCGCGTTCTGGTTGTAGATGATGGTTCTACAGATAATACAGTTGAAAAGCTCAAATCTCTGTGTGAACGATATAACACGCTTAATTTTATTTGCCTCAACCGTCATTTTGGTAAGGAAGCCGCTATTCATGCCGGCTTGCAACAAAGCCATGATGATGCCGTCATCGTCATGGATAGTGATTTACAACATCCGCCTCAATTCATTGGAAAAATGATTGCTCTTTGGCAACAAGGTATTGATGTTGTCGAAGCCTATAAAGTTTATCGGGGTAAAGAGTCTTATGTTTCTCGTTTAATGGCACACAGTTTTTACGATTTATTTGGTATTCTATCGGGGATGAATATTAAAAATCATTCCGATTTTAAATTATTGGATCGCAAAGTGGTGGAGGCTTATTGTGCGATGCAAGAAAAAAAGCGTTTTTTTCGGGGTATCATTCATTGGCTAGGTTTTTCTTCAGCACAAATACCCTTTGAAGTTCCTGATCGTCAGCATGGTGTCACGGCTTGGTCACGTTTTAAATTGCTCAAGTTTTCCTTCACTGCCCTCACGAGCTTTTCGACGGCTCCATTACAGATTATTACTTTCTTGGGCGTATTATGCTTTATTATTAGTTTTATAATAGGTAGTCTCGCTTTGTACCATAAATATATGGGAAGCGCGGTGAGTGGATTTACAACCGTCATCTTGCTGATTCTTATTATTGGCAGTCTGTTAATGATAGCCCTCGGCGTGATTGGTATTTACATCGCGCATATTTATGATGAAGTCAAACGACGACCAGATTATTTAATTGATTGGAAGAATAGCCGCATCAAGTCCTAAAAGAAATTTTAATTCTCCAAGCCTGAAATTCTACAGTAATAAACATAGAATTTTCCGGATTATTTTTTTTTAGCGGATAATATCAACATGAGCAAATCAATTTTACAACCGAATACCAGTTACAGTTTTTCCGACTATTTCAAACTTAGCTATCCGACTAAGGACATTGTAGCGGAATTTGGCTATGGGTACCAGCTAACTAAACTGTCTCTGCCACGGAATACCTTGACCGGCACACTGGCAAGACTTCAAGACACCTTCTATAAGAAATTGCCCCATATTTCTCTGACCTCAGAAGCCGCAAAACGAGAAATGTTGGTGGCTCCCATTCTCCTTGAATTGCTTGATTATATTGATATGGAGATTGATATTGAGTATCCATTGTATGTCGATGAGCGGCTCCATGGCAATCTTGATTATTTCATACACTCGTCGCAAGATGTACTCATTGTTGAAGCTAAGCAAGCAGATTTAGAGCGTGGTTTTAGCCAATTAGCGGTGGAATTAATCGCCATGGAGCGATATCGAGATGAGCAACATGAACGATTGTATGGTGCTGTGACCGTTGGCGATATGTGGCGATTTGGCATGTTGGATGCTAATGCCAAACGCATTGTGAAAGATATTGATTCCTTTCGTATTCCCCTTGATCTTGACGCATTGTTTCAGGTATTTCTTGGAATACTTCAGCCCCCCCCTTTAATAAAGGACTGATCGTAATTTTAGGGGCTACCCCAAAGGGGTAAAATATTATAGCTAGGGGTGACGCCCCTGGAATATTTCAACACAACAGCTTAAATAACATGACAAAAACCCAAAAGATTCTATTCAACATTTTATTTGTAATAGCCATTGTTGCTCTATGGTATTGGTATTCCCATCCTATCTTTGAATTAGCTTTTAAAAATGATGATACCCATAGTATGCGGGTGGCATTGAGTCATCCTTGGTATGCCTTTCTCACGGAGCCATTTGCTTATCAGGAATTATCCACCGCTCATTATACGCCTTGGGTTTTATGGAGCCACCAATTTGATTTTTTTCTGGCGGGTGATGTCAACAAATATGTATTTTATGGGCATCAATGGCTTAGCATCACTCTACTGATAGCTTTGCTAAGTCTATTGGCTTGGCGTATATCGGGACAGATGGGGGCTGCGATCATTGCGCTATTATTGCTTATAACGCACCCTTCGCTATTTCGTTTATTGACTGAAAATGATACGCGACATTATGTAGAAGGTGCGATCCTTGTTTGCTTATCTGGCTTAGCCGCTTTAGGATGGAGAGTAAAAAATGGTTTTGGTGGGTTTTGTCGGTGATTTTTTATGCTGTCAGTCTATTGTGTAAGGAAATCTATTTAATTGTGCCCTTTCTATATCTAGGGTTGCCTGCCTTGCAATCTCGCCGAACAATTAGTTTATTTGGGGCATGGGCAGTTGCGATTATGGCTTATTTCTGGTTTCGTGGTTATATGCTCGGTACCTTGGGCGGTGGTATGCAGGGCATGGATATTTCTTCATTGTTGTCTACAGTTAAGTCGGGGCTGCCTAATTTTGTAGAATGGTTTGTGCAAACGAGCTTAGCACTTATTATTGCTGTCAGCATAGCTTTGAGTGCTAAACGATTAAAAATGTTTATTTTTTTTATTTTGAGCTTCACATTGATATTGATGCCGGCGGTATTTGCCCCTGGGGTGTGGCTCGCTCCTGATATTCATGCCAATAGAGTGTTTATACTCTTGTATCTATTTATGGCGTTATTCTCAGCAGTACATTTAGCTCAAGCTCATCTGTTTTCAAGAAACCTCTGGAAATATATGGCAGTGGTTGGATTGTTAGTCTGGGCTTATTATGTGGGCATACAAAATCATAATTACATCAAAACAGAGGCTAAGTCTGCTTCCACTGTGATTGCTAATGAGTTACTTAAACAGTCTTCCTCTTATGATGCGCTCGTCGTACCATCAGGGTTTAGATTGGGTGAATTACATTGGATGATTCGCTATTTTAGGGGACATAGTGTCGATTTATTGTTGACGGAGCCAGAGGTGGTTGAGCAGTATCTTGCCGGACGACGGATTGGACGATTTGATGATGCCTGTGGCTGCATTAAACTTGTTACTAAGGCTCCCAGTCAATGCCAACGGCAATTGGGCGATGAGCATTTTCAGACCGATTTTTCATATCATCATGGGCTGCTTTCTTGGTCCATGACTTTCTCAAATATGACTGGAGAAGCTGGTATCATTTTTTTGGATCGGCATCTCATTGTACCGACACCATTTTATTCTGCACGGTTTTCTCGTCCCCGGCAAGGAGATATCTATCGTTTTTACTTTATTGGTTTACAAGGAGATTGTTGGTTCGGACCGATTAAGGCTATAGATTGATGTACCAACATTAAGTAACTAAAAAGTATGAAATACTGAAATATAATCTGCAAACGCAGTTCTTGAGTCATGGTGGCTGCATAAGTATATATCGCACTGATTTTTTCGCCATAAGGGGAAAATAAGACGAACTGAATATTTTCATTGATAATGGGGCCAGACAAGTTCAATGTTTGCATGTCTGGTATTGGGAGAAAAGCTCTATGTGCTATTAATTGTGCGACTAAAACGGGGATAAATAATAAAGTTTTTTCTAAAATAGAATTTGTATTGGTGTTATAAACAACAATAGCAATTAATGGGATATAGGCTATTTCTCCCCAGAAAATAAACCTGTCAATGTGCATGCCTCCTATGAAAGATAAAAGCAATATGCCAAACATGTAAATAATTAATGTGAGCTGTTTGTGTGATATGTCTATGTATCTATGTAAGACAATGGGTAGTAGTATAATTGGACCAATTGTCATTAGGATGGCTGAGATATATCGACTTGGATTCTGTAAATTGGCTTGCATATACAAAACCGCTTGGGAATAAAAGCTATATTCAGATGGGTAAACTTCTACAAGCTTATGAGATAGAGCTAAACCTGTGATGGAGGCAAGCACTGGTATTGTTCTATATATTATTTCAAAGGAGGGTTTCTTGTGAAAAATAATTATAATGATATAGGTTAGCAGTACTGATAAGGGGGCTAAAATGACAATTTCTCTAAATAATACGCCTATTAAACTTAAAATGCTCAGTGATAAGGTGATTAGCCAATTTTTGTTTTTAAAAAAATAGATGCTGATGTATAAAATCAATAAGCTCAACAAAATGGCAGTAGGATCGGTATAAATGGGATATAAAAGTGTAAAACGAAGCACCCCTAGCGGATTGATTATATAAGCTACTAAGAAAATTAAAATAATGAGTTGGTTGTTGATAAATAAACGGAGGAAAAAATAAAACAGTAAGATGGTTAAAAAACCAATGGTTAGGTTATATAATAAGTAACCTTGAACTAAATTTTGGGGAAAGAGCTTGGCGACAATATAGGGGGTGCCAATTCTGTAGATAAAGGGCTCTATTCCTTTTATAGGTGTATCACCATTCACAATTTGAGTGGACATGGAATAATAAACTTCTGCATCCCATGCGATACCCTTATTTATGGAGATGATATCTTGAGTGGAAATATATAAGGAAATTAAAACAAGGATTATGATGATAGAAATAAAATTTTTAAGTGCCATGTTGTCAACTCTCCCCAATTTAGACCTGCGGGGAGACAAATACGCAGCAGGTCGTTGTAAATTAAACGAAAAATTAATTAATGGGAACGGACTTCCGATTTTTTAAAAACCGTAACAATCATCGCAATACTAATGATTGAATAGTGTGCGATAAAAAAACGCTGCCAAAAGGGGGCTGGAAATAATAGAAAGTGGATGATGACAGATAATATCATCAAAATGCTTAGATGGCTATAGATTTTGTTGTCGCCTTTTAAGCTAATGGTTATAAAAGCACATAACAGGAAAATTAAGAATGAATTAACGAATAAAAACGCTTCAAAGCAGTTTGGTTTTAAAACCCGTAGATAATCAGCCCATGTCACTGTGGGATGATAGTCGGCAGGATTATTAATCAGGTTAATCAATGTGTGATGGAAAATGGTTGCCCAGTCATAGTTATTCGCATTGATGGATAGATAGCTGAAAGCGGATAACATAATAAAGAAAATAGTGCTTGTCCAGTTGAGTTTATATTCAGAAAAAAACCTTAAATAAGTGAGTGCGAGAAAAACAAATATGATGTTATCTGTTCTGGCAAAAATAGCTAATACTAAGAGTAAACCGGCAAAGTATAGATGTTTGTTTTTTAACAGATAGAGAGAGAGTATTAAAATAGCGGCAGATAAAGCATCTGGCGTGAATACTCGCGCTATTTGAATAACGCCGGTACTGTGAATAATCAGGAAAGAGAATAAATAGGCATAAAAAGTATCCAGATAGTCTAACAGCCAGCGCAAGATGATTATTGACATTAATAGACTGGATAAAGCAGAAATAATGACGATGGCGGTTACGATATTAATGCCCGCTTTATGTACTAAGTAAGCCAAACCCGTGTAAAGTGGTCTGATTTTGTAAAAAGGCAGTTGTTGATTAAAGTACACATAATTTTGTTCCATTTCTTTTCGATAAGCTGTAGATTGCAGTATTGCATAAGCTTGATCAGGAATAGATTGCTTGATAGATTCATAAGTCATCTGATGAAGGAGTTGTTCATCTGTTTGTTCTAGTGAAAGAACTACCGCGCAATATGGGATCATATCCCAATCATAAAAGGGGTTAAAAATGGCGTACAATGTGCCTGCTAGTAGGTAGGATAGGTATATAAATAGGTAGATTTTGTTTTTCATA
>JBDLJY010000323.1:0-7378 GCA_039714115.1 Pseudomonadota bacterium
GGGGTTACGATCCCCGTCCAGCACAATATTAAATCTTAACGATTAATCTGATGTGTTTTCAAGATAAGACCTTTTTCTCTATAAAAGCGATAACGATTTCGGCCTTCTTCTCGCGCCAAAGGCGTATCATCAACAATGTCAGCAATTCGCTCAAATTGTTCAAAAAACGGTGGTACGGCATTAGTTAGATTGATTAATACGTCCATGCCTTCGCAGATTTGTTCTGTGTAGCCTATCCGTATCGGGGCTGTGGATGAGGTGTCCGGGTAAATATCGTGTGGCAAGAAACTTTCTTCTTTAAATGTCCATAACGTATCGTCAAGTTGTTGTGCCTCTGCCATAGCGTTTGTTTGGATGTAAATACGGTAGCCTTGATGCCATGCTTTGTCAGCCAATTGGCAGGCAAGATGTGCCGACGCTTGCCGAGATTGTGTGTGCAATATATAAAAATCAACTTTGGGCATCATAATATTCCATCTTATTGAATATTATAAAATGTTATTTTTTGCTCCTGTTAGAAATCCGATTTTTTCAAAAAATCGGATTTCTTTGTCCTAGCTATAGTTAATCTTCAGTAGGTTCGAGCTCTGCGGATTCTTCAGTTATGCGATCAATGAGATATTGCGTCAATAGTGGCACAGGCCGTCCGGAGGCCCCTTTTTCTTTTTTATCTGTCATCCAGGCTGTCCCCGCAATATCTAAATGTGCCCAGCGGAATTTTTTGGTGAAGCGCGACAAGAAGCACGCTGCGGTGATGGCACCCGCGTCACGTCCTCCGATGTTGGCGATATCTGCAAAGCGACTATCAAGTTGTTCTTGGTAATCATCCCATAACGGTAATTCCCAAGCCCGATCTCCGCTGAATTTGCCTGCACTGAGCAAATCATTGGTTAAGGGGTTGTGGTTACTAAATAAGCCGTGAGCATGTTTGCCTAAAGCTACCACACAGGCGCCCGTCAGCGTGGCAGTGTCGATGACGACATCGGGGTTGTAGCGCTCTGCATAAGTGAGTGCATCACATAAAATCAATCTGCCTTCGGCATCGGTGTCGAGAATTTCAATGGTTTGTCCTGATAAGCTGGTGACAATATCACCCGGTTTTGTGGCTTTTCCACTGGGTAAATTTTCTGCGGCTGGTATAATACCAACAACGTTTAAGGGCAGTTGTAACTCAGCAACGGCTGACATGGTGCCTAGCACGGCAGCGCCTCCACTCATGTCATATTTCATTTCGTCCATGTTTTTGGAGGGTTTGAGAGAAATGCCGCCTGAGTCAAATGTGATACCCTTGCCAACGAGGACAATCGGATCGGCGTTCTTTTTGCCAGCTCGATATTCTAAAACAATTAAGCGGGCTGATTGTTCACTGCCTTTGGAAACGGACAGCAAGGCGTTTAAGCCTTGTTTTTCTAAATGCTTTTCCAAAAGGGCTTTACAAGAAAGGTTTTCATGTAAACTGCATAGGTTTTTTGCCTGCTCGGTTAAATAGGCAGGTGTACATACGTTACTGGGTAAATTGGCTAAATCTTTAGCCAGTTTGACACCTTCAGCAATTTTTTGGGCTTCACGACTGGCTTGTTCAGCGAGGGCTAATTCACGACGCGATGCGACTGTGAAAACGATTTTACGCAGGGGACGTCGTGTACTCTCTTTTCTGCTTTTGAGTTGGTCAAAAACATATAGAGCGGAGTGTGCCGTTTCAATGGCTTGACGGATACGCCATGCGGCGTCACGTCCTCGCACATTTAATTCGGTCAAATAACACACGGTTTCCATGGCGCCGCTTTCATGCAAGGTGCGAATGGCTTTCGTAATGATTTTACGATATTGGTTGTCATCTAATTCACGTTCACGCCCGCAACCCACGAGCAAAATACGGTCTGCCAAGGTGTTGGGCACATTGTGCAATAGTAAGGTTTGGCCAGCTTTGCCCTCCAAGTCTCCCCGGCGCAGAATAGAAGAAAGATGCCCTTGACTGATGTCGTCGATTTGTTTAGCGACATCAGACAAACGACGAGGTTCATAAACGCCTACAACGACGCAAGCTGTCCGTTGTTTTTCGGGATGACCACTTTTTATATTAAATTCCATGTTAATTTCCAATGATTAAAGTTATACCTATACTTAGAGTGCAAAAAATTTTTTTTTCATTATATCAGTTTTTCGTTTTTAATTTTCAATATAATGTGCAAGGTACGCAATTTATTTTAGGAGTGTACCTTGCACACACGATGAAGGAGTACTTTTTTTGATTATTAGTCGTTACTTATTTCGTGAAATATTGCATATTCTATTGGCTTTGACCGCATTATTGGTGCTGATTTATATCAGTCATCGGTTTATGATGTATTTAGTACAAGCCTCGGTAGGCGATTTACCGGCGGCGTTTATTTTTAAATTACTCGCTCTTAAATTATTAAGCGATTTGATGCTTATTTTACCCTTGGGATTCTTTTTAGCGCTCTTGTTAACTTTGGGGCGCTTATATAAAGATAATGAAATCACGGCTATGGCAGCGTGTGGTATTGGGGTGCCTGTTGCCAGTATCATCGGCTTTGGTGTTATTTTTGCTGTGGTTGTCGGTATTTTATCCTTATTATTGGCGCCTTGGGCGGAAAATCAAATGGCTATTTTAGAAGCCGAATTAAACACGGTGGCTGAAGTCAGTAGTATCGCGCCTGGACGCTTTAAAGAGTTTAATCACGGTGACGGTATTTTTTATGTGGAAACGATTGAGGGTGATACTATGCAGACTCTGTTTATGCAAGCCCGATTACCTCATAAGCGGATAGTTATGGTGGCTAAAGAGGGTTATCAAACGGTGCAAGCTGGCGAGTTGTTTATGGTATTTGTTGAGGGTTATCGTTATGAAAGCAAGCCGGGGAGTTTGAGTTATGTTGTCACTGATTTTGCCGAGCATCGTATTAGAATCCCAAAACGCCTTGATGCTCTCCAAGGTAATCAGCGTGAGACTGTGCCGACTCGTTTGTTGTGGTTTGCACAAGAGGCGCCTCTCCAAGCGGAATTGCAATGGCGTTTATCTTTGCCCTTATCAGTCATTTTTCTGGCTGCATTAGCGATACCATTGTCTCACACGACGCCGCGCCAAGGACAATATGCTAAGACTGTGGTTGGTATTCTGATTTATTTGATTTATGGTAATTTGCTCAATGTTGCAACAAAGTGGGTTGAGCGTGGCAATGTTTCTCCTTGGATTGGGGTATGGTGGGTACATCTGAGTTTGTTGCTTGTTGTACTGGTTTGGTTTCATTTACCGTTTTTTAAAAGTGAGGCTCGCCGGTGGTTAAGGATAGGGGATAAATCCCCTACTACGAACGGGGCATCTGCTTAATACCACTATGAAAAAAATTGATAGATATATTGGTAAAACTGTGCTGGCTGGTATATTGATAGTCTTATTAGTGCTAGTCGGCTTATTTAGCTTTTTTTCTTTTATTGATGAAGTGAATGATATAGGCAAGCAACGTTATGATCTGTGGCAGGCTATTCAATATGTCGTTTTAGAAATCCCGCGACATATTTATGATGTTTTTCCCAGTGCTGCCTTATTGGGTAGTTTATTGGGTTTAGGCATGTTAGCGAATAACAGTGAATTGACGGTGATGCGGGCGGCGGGGGTGTCCATTGTGCGTATTGCTGTTTCTGTGCTGAAAGTCGGTTTAGTGTTAACTCTCTTAGTCATGTTGATTGGTGAAACTTTAGCGCCAAAAAGTGGACAATATGCTTATTATATGCGAGCTATGGCACAGTCTAAAAATGAAGGTCAACAAATAGGTTTTAGTGGGCGCTACGGTTTTTGGGCACGCGATGGTGACGATTTTATCAATATTTCTTCTATTTTTCCTGATGGGGGGTTTGGGTGGATTTCCTTGTATGAGTTTGATGCGGATCAGCGTTTACGTGCTATCACTTATGCGAAAACTGCTTATTATCATGATGGACATTGGCAGCTTTATAATGTGGAAAAAGAGGAGATTGCGCCTTTTCAGGTGACTCGTCATTTTTTGGAAAGTACGACATGGGATGCGATTTTAAATCCAGAGTTGATTAAAATTGTTAAGGTTCGTCCACATAAGTTGTCTAGTTTTGGGTTGTATAAGTATATTGAGTATTTGCGACAAAATGGGCAGCGCACGGCGCAATATGAGTTGGCTTTTTGGACGCGCTTAAGTTATCCCTTGGTGAGTGTTACTATGATTTTTTTAGCGATTCCTTTTGTTTTTGGCTCTTTACGTAGCGTGTCGGTGGGGCAACGTGTTTTAGTGGGGGCGTTGCTTGGTATTGGTTTTCATCTGCTTAATCAAGTTAGCGGTAGTATTGGGTTAGTGTATGGTATCTATCCGGTTATCAGTGCTTTGTTGCCTCCGATGTTGTTTTTGGTCATGGCTGTTGTTTTGATGCGGCGTGTTATTTAAAAAATAGTGTAAAATGGCATCGTTAATAACGACGAGGAGAAAATATAATGGGAATGGAAGATCGCGACGGTGTCATCTGGTTTGATGGTGAAATGGTGCCTTGGCGCGACGCGAAAGTACACGTTTTGACGCATACCTTGCATTATGGCATGGGCGTGTTTGAGGGCATTCGTGCTTATAAAGCGGAGCAAGGTACTGCGATTTTTCGTTTACAAGAGCATACCCGACGCTTATTTGATTCGGCGCAGATTTTGGGAATAGATATCCCTTATGATAAGCAAACCATTAATGAGGCGATTTGTGCCGCTGTACGCGAAAATGGTTTGGAAAGTGGCTATATTCGGCCCTTGGTTTTTTACGGCTCAGAGGGCATGGGGTTACGTGCCGATAATTTGCGTGTCCATCTGATGATTGCCGCTTGGGAGTGGGGGACTTATTTGGGTGCCGATGGGATAGAAAAAGGTATTCGCATACACACGTCTTCTTATACTCGTCACCATGTCAACGTTACTATGTGTAAAGCCAAAGCGGTGGGCAATTATATGAATTCTATGCTCGCTTTACAAGAAGCCTTGGCTTGTGGTTATGATGAAGCTTTGTTATTGGATACTGAAGGCTATGTTGCCGAGGGCAGTGGTGAAAATATTTTTGTTGTGCGAGATGGTATTATTTATACGCCTGAGTTGACTTCCGCTCTGGCTGGCATTACTCGCGCCACCATTTTTACGCTTGCCGATGAGTTAGGGTTGACAATACGCGAAAAGCGTATCAGTCGTGATGAAGTGTATATTGCTGATGAAGCTTTTTTTACCGGCACTGCGGCGGAAGTGACTCCGATTCGTGAATTAGATGGTCGCACAATCGGCACTGGCACACGCGGCCCTATCACGGAGCGTTTACAAAGCTTATTTTTTGATGTTGTGCATGGTCGTCTTGCGGCACACAATGATTGGTTGACTTTTGTTTAAAAAATACAGTGAGAACAACAACATGAGCAGTGCAACCCCCAACGATAAAAAACCATATTCAGTCACTGAAAATGACTTACCGCTCCATTGCCCAATGCCAAGTATGAGCTTATGGAATTCACATCCTCGCGTCTTTTTGCCTATTGAGGATGCCGGCAAAATTAAGTGTCCGTACTGTGGGGCGGATTATATCTTAGTCCGTACACAAGCGGCATAGTTTATTGTGAAATCACCTGCCATTTTAGTGGTTGGCCCCTCGTGGGTGGGAGACATGGTTATGGCGCAAAGTCTGTTCAAGGTGCTTAAACGTGAGCAGCCCTGCGTGAATATTGATGTCTTAGCACCCACTTGGTGCGAAGGTTTGCTCCAACGTATGCCTGAAGTGCGCCGCACTATCCCCCACACGATTCAACATGGTCAACTGGGATGGGCGGAGCGTCGGCGCATGGGTAATAAATTGCGTTCTCAGGCTTATCAACAAGCGATTGTGTTGCCCAATTCTTGGAAATCAGCACTGGTACCCTTTTGGGCCAAAATTCCGCGCCGCACGGGCTATAGGGGGGAAATGCGTTATGGCTTGATCAATGATATTCGTCAGTTGAGATTGCCTAAAACAGTCGAACAGTTTGTGGCACTCGGCTTGCCCAAAGATGAGCTAGAGCAAGGGGTGCCCAATCCTGGTCTTAAACCCGGGCGGGTTGAAAGGGCTTTGCAACGCTTAAACTTGGAATATCCACGCGCTCCTATTTTAGCCTTGTGTCCGGGAGCGGAATATGGCCCTGCAAAATGTTGGCCGCTGGAGTATTATGCCAGCGTCGTCAAACATAAAAAGGCGGAAGCTTGGCAAGTTTGGATATTTGGCTCTGATAAAGATTCGCCGCTTGGGGCGGAAATTCAAGCTTTAACGGGGGATGCTTGTATCAATTTGTGTGGAAAAACGTCTTTACCAGAAGCCGTTGATTTGTTGTCCCTAGTCAGTGCCGTTGTCAGCAATGATTCAGGACTGATGCACGTTGCTGCGGCTTTAGATAAGCCTTTGATTGCTTTATATGGTTCGTCCAATCCGGGTATGACGCCACCGCTTTCAAATAATGCCCGCGTATTGTCTTTGAGGCTCAATTGTAGTCCCTGTTATCAACGCTCTTGTCCTAAAAAACATTTGAAGTGTTTACGTGATCTTAAACCGGCGTGGGTGCTTGAAACGTTGAAGTCGTATCATTCCCAAACACAACTCTCCCCAATTCAGACCTGCTGGGAGACCCATACCCAGCAGGTCGTTGATAACTAAACGAAAAATTACCAAGGGTATCAGTACCGTCGCCTTGGGGCAACCATAAAGGATTGCCCCTACGAAGATGGCATTGAAACTCTGTTTGGGAACGATAATTGATGATTAAGGCTACATCTTTAGTCATATATTGTCAGATTGGACAACTGACCGATTTCAGTGGGCAAGGTGGTGACTTGATTCCCGTGAATCTCTAGCCTTGTCAGATTGGACAACTGACCGATTTCGGGGGGCAAGGTGGTGAGTTTATTCCCGTGAATATCTAGCGTTGTGAGATTGGACAACAGACCGATTTCGGGGGGCAAGGCGGTGAGTTGATTCTTGTGAATCTCTAGCCCTGTCAGATTGGACAAGTGACCGATGGAAGGGGGCAAGGCTGTGAGTCGATTCCCCCAAAGCTCTAGCGTTGCCAGATTGGACAAGTGACCAAGGGAAGGGGGCAAGGCGGTGAGTTGGTTCCAGCCAATATCTAGCGTTGTCAGATTGGACAAGTGTCCGATTTCGGGGGGCAAGGCTGTGAGTTTATTCTTCCAAAGGTATAGCGTTGTCAGATTGGACAAGTGTCCGATTTCGGGGGGCAAGGCGGTGAGTTTATTCTCACGAATATCTAGCGTTGTCAGTTTGGACAATTGACCGATTTCGGGGGGCAAGGCTGTGAGTTGACTCTTGTGAATATCTAGCGTTGT